>JAUNFK010000020.1 GCA_030525085.1 bacterium | reverse complement strand
TTTTTTAACTTTTTTCGACTTTTTTTGAATTTTTTAAATTTTGATATATTTTTATGCTTTTGTAGGGCATTTTTGCCTTATTTAAAGGCTTTCCTGCTTCGCATACATTGTATTATATGCTCCTTTTTTTAAAAATGCAACACTTTTTTTAACTTTTTTGAAAAAAAATGAATTTTTTTTCAAAAACTCACTTTTTTAACTGTAAAATCCACTATTTTCGTACTGTTGTTTGTATTCTTTTACTAGTTTTCTACTAAATGGTCCGACTTCTGCTCTAATCATATTAATTAGGTCTGTAAGTTCTTTTTGAAGGACACTATCTAGCTCATCTGAATATTTCATTAGTTTTCTATGATACTTGTATTCATTTCTGTCTAGTACTCTATAACTTCCGTCTGGAAATATTTTGACGTCTAGGTCGTAATCAATATATTTTATTACTCCTTCATCTAATACAAACGGACTAGCTATATCTACTTTATAAAATAAGCCATTTGTTTTAAACTGTGCTGTAACATGAAACCATCTTTTCTTATAAAAGAATACTATTGCGGTTTCTTTAGTTCTGTGAGTTCTTTTTGTTGATTCAGTAATTTTAACTTTGTTATTCCCACAAACTAAATAATCATCTGTTTCATCTAAGACTGTTGTCTTATCCCAAGTTCTATGGATTTTACCGTTATGCTTATAGCAGTGCACTTTTAGCACATTTCCTTTTGCATAATTTTCCATTAAAACCTTCCTTGCGTTAATTATACTATAAATGTATAAAAATTACAAATTTGAAAATATAATAAAAAAAAAAGAATGTTATTCTTCATCAAAACATTCCATTTTTTTATTTGCAATATAATTTAAAGTTGCACCACCACCGGTTGATATAAAATTGAATCCAGTTATTTTAAAATATTCAGCACTTGATAGGGCGTCCCCTCCACCAATTACTGTGTAGCCGCTGGCCTTGCTTATTGCAGCAAGCGTTTCTTTTGTTCCTTCTTCAAATCCAGCAAGTTCATATTTGCCAACTGTACCATTTAAGAAAATTGTTTTTGAGTTTGAAATAATTTCTTTATATTTTTGAATAGTTTTTGGACCAATGTCATAGATAACTTCTGTATTATTTATATCGTCAATGTTTTTGATTTCAAGTTTACCATTTGCGTCTACTTTAACATCAATTGGAAGAATTATTCTTTCCTTATATATAGAAAGCATTTCTTTGGCTTCATTTATTAAGTCTGTACTTGCTAAAGATGCCCCAATATTATGATCCACTGCAAGAAAAGTATTTGCTATGCCACCACCTAGAAGGAGATTGCTGCATTTTGGTGCAAGTGATTTGATTAGTGCTAGTTTATCTTCTAATTTTGCACCACTCATAACGATTGTAAATGGTGCCTCTGGGTTTAGAATAGGTTTTAAACCATTTACTTCTTTTTCGATTAGTAAACCAACTCCGTTTTCTAGATATTTACTTATTCCATAATTAGATGCATGTCTACGATGTGTCATACCAAAGGCATCGTTGATAAATATATCACCAAGGCTTGCCCAATATTTTGAAAGATCTTCATCACATTTACTTTCTTTTTGGCCATCAAGGTCTTCATATCTAGTATTTTCCATTAAAAGGACTTCACCATTTTTTAAACTTGATACTTTTTCTTCTAAAATACTTCCGTTTGTTGCAGATGAAAATATTACTTTAGTTTTTAATAATTTTAAAAGTTCCTCATATACAATATATAATGAATTCTTTTTTTTGTCTTCTTCACTTTTAATTTTACCTAGGTGAGACATTATAATTACTTTGGCTCCATTATCAGTTAGATAGTTGATAGTTGGAAGCTCAGCAGTTATTCTTTCATTTGAAATTATTTTGCCATCTTTAATTGAAACGTTAAAATCGCTTCTTAGAATGACTTTTTTACCTTTTAAATCAAAATCTTTAATTGTTTTCATTTAGTACCCGAACTTTCCATTAAGTGAATCGTCATTATTTATCCAATCTTCTACCTTATATATAGTATATTTTTCATTTGGTTCTCTAACGATTACTTCTTTGATGCCAGCATTTATTACTACTCTTTTACACATCATGCATGAAGTGCTGTTTGGTTCTATTTCTCCGGTTTGAGCATTTATTCCACACATGAATATAGTTGCTCCTAGTAGGTCTTTACGAGCAGCTGAGATGATTGCGTTTTGCTCAGCATGAACACTTCTACAAAGTTCATATCTTTCTCCTCTTGGGATTTGCATTTTTTCACGGTAACAATAACCAAGTTCATCACAGTTTTTGCGGCCTCTTGGGGCACCGTTGTATCCAGTTGCAATTATTTCATCATTTTTTACAATTATACAGCCATAATGTCTTCTTAAGCATGTGCTTCTTTGAGTGACAGTTTGTGCTATATCTAAATAATAGTTTATTTTATCCTTTCGCATGTTATCACCAACTATATTATATAGTAGATTTATAAATTACTCAATGAAAAAAGGAACTAGTTATGCTAATTCCTCTTTACCTAAAATATCATTTATGTTTACTTCATAAGTATAATTGCTATATTTGTTTTCAGCTTTTGTTACAAGATTAATCCAGTGACTACTTGCTGTTTTGATGCCATTTTCAATAACTGGACAATATACTCTACCAATTGATGCTTTTGTGTTTAATCCTTTGGCATAGTAATTTTTACTCATCATTCTTATATATGATAGAACACCTAATTCAATGTTGTTATGTCTAATAAGTCCGTTGCTGCTCATTCCACCATATACATTATTTTTTCTTAACATGTATTTAACTTGATAATATCCACTTTCTGCAGCACCAATACTTAACATTAAAGTTTTATCAACGTTTGTATAAATGCTACTGTAGTAGATTATTAAGTTTTCTACATATGATGCGTTTCCTTCATAAGGAACGTATTTAGTTGTTCTTTTTAACGTGTTTAAACTATTTAGATTGTAAAAATATTCAATTAGTCCATATTCGAAATTTTCAAAATTTAACAAGTTACCGTCTTTATCTTTTAAAAAGCCGATGTTTGTCATTAAAAATACTTCTTCATTATTTTCTCTTTCTTTTAAGTCAGCAATTACTTCGTCATAATCGTATCCAAAAGTTTCTGAAAAGAACTTAATTGTATCTTTATATTCTTCTAAATAGTAATCTACGTTGTAAACTATTTCATTAGTTTCTTCTTTATATGTATTGTTATTAAAGATAAATTCTAGTTTTCTAAATTCATATCCCAGCTTAATCGAGGGATATTCATCAGATGTACTAGCATCTACATTTTTTGGTCTTGTAAAGATTACAAAGATTGTTAATAATAATAAACATATAATAATATTTAATATCTTCAGCGAAGATAAATTTTTTTCCATTTTTTGTTCCCCTCCCCAGACGAACGTTTTCAATTCTAACATATAATGGGGTGATTTGTCAAATTCTATACATTTTTTATATAATTTTAGGAATTAAAAAAAGCTCAATGAGAGCTTTCAAAAATGTCTTTTAATTCGGTTATAATGGACTGTTCAAGATTATCTTCAATAACTAAATGATCATTTATTTTTAGAGCTGATATGTATTTAGGACCACCTATAAGTTCATCCATTTTTTCGTTTAATTTACGAATTTTATAATATTCTTTTTGATTTATTGTTGTAGAGTTTAAAACTAGATATTTTTCTCCACTTTTTAACTCTAGTATTTCATCTTTTGAGAAATACATATTATGCCACTTTCTTTGCTGCTTGTTTTTCAGCTGGTTTGACATCTAAAGTAAATGGTACGCGAATTACAGTGCCACTTAGGATGCTACGATCATCTTTAGCTCTTTCAATTGGCATTATACCTCTTAATTTTTCATCTATTTGTTTTTTATTAAGTTCATATAGTTTATTCCATGTATTTTTATCATAGTATGCACTTTCAGCTACGTCACTTAGTGAAACGCCGTTAATTAGCTCATATGTTAGTGAGTTTTCGTCATTTAATTCTGGCATACTTGATTTAGGTTCTTCTGGAATAACAATATCCTTTGTTTCTGGAATGATTTCCTCTTTTTCTTTGGCAATTTCATCTAATAGAGCGATTCCGTCTGATTCAGGAGCAGGATCCGCTTTAGCTTCTTCAAGAACTGGAGTTTCACTTGCTGGTGTTTCCTCTACTGGTTCATCTTTAATTGCTTCAGAATCTTTTTCGATTGCGGTCATTAATTCGTCGTCTGATGCAAAGAAACTATTATCAGTTAGAACTGGTGATGAAGCGATTTCTTCTTCTGTTGGAGTCTCTGCTTTTGGATATACTTTATCTAATAAAGACTCTGGAGCTTCACTTATTCCTGTTACAGTTTGTTTTTCCTCTAATTCTGGCGCGTCAGTTTCTGTAATTCCTTTTATGCTTCTTATTTGCTTAAAAGGGTATGCTGATAACATTTCTTCGTGAGAAATTTTTTCGCCAGTCATGGTACTTTCTACTTCTTGTTCTCTTCTTTTAATTGCCATTATTTTTTCTTGTCTATCAAAGGCTTTATTTGCATCTCTTTCTAAATCTTCACCTAGAGAAAGGGTTTCGTGTTTAGCTTCTAATTTACGAATTACGTCTAATAATTCTTCATAAGCTTGAGAGCGTTCTTCTTTTGAGGCATTATATTTTTCAGCGTCATTCTCGGAATTGGAACCATTCATTTCACCATTTTTATTTATGATTTGTTCAACTAAGTTTTGAGATACGCCTGCTTCTTTTAAAACGTTTCCACATTTTGCTTGTAGTTCTTCTAGTTCAGATAAAAGTTCCTGCTTTTTCTTTGCACTTCTTTCCAAGAATAATTCTGATAATATTAAATGAAATCTGTCTTGGTCTTCCTTACTAGGAAATAGTTTGTAATTATATTCTTTTTCCATTGTTCCACTCTCCTATTTTGAATTATAGCATGTGATCCGTTTTTTTACAATAAAAAAACTCTTTTTTCAAGAGTAATTTACAAATGGCGCCCATTGTAGGACTCGAACCTACGACCTAACGGTTAACAGCCGTGCGCTCTACCGACTGAGCTAAATGGGCAACTAATCAATACATTTATAATTATATGTTATTCTTTTTTATAAATCAAGTGATTTTTTATATTTTTTTGATTTTTTTGAAAAAAGCTAGCTTTTGGGCTAGCTTTTGCAATTATCTTTGATTGTAAGTGGTATTTTATATATGTCTTCACCGTTTCCATTAGAGGCAGTAATCTCTAAGTATAGCGAGTTTTCTTTATATTTTTGACAGTTTTGAGAGAAATTATCTAAGTTGAATTCTGCGGTACTTAAAAATTCTTCAAGTGTGATTGGAATTTTATTGTAGGTTATTTTTTCCAATTCTTTATTTATTTTGTCTTCAGTTTCGTAAAGTGTACAAGTAATTGTACTATATTTTGTTTTAGCATTTTCTCCACAGTAGGAAATCCCTGATATGTGTAAATGGCTAGTTTTCTTGTCGTATGCTAGAGTTCCATTTGTTTTAAAATTTTCACAACTCGACTCTACTACTTTAAATTCGAACGAAGAATTCTTATTATTTAGTAATATGATGACGGATGTAATTATCAACAAAATAATTATTATCACAATTATTATTAAGTTACTTTTTTTCTTTCCAAGAAGTAGTCCATCTATTGATGTATTACTATCCTTACATATCTGTTTTAGCGTTGCTATGTCGGGCAGGTTTTTACCGTTTTCCCATTTTGATACCGCTTGTGGTGTAACATTATATTTTTGAGCAAACTTTTCTTGAGTTAAATTTAATTTTTTTCGTGATTCTTTTATTAGTTTGCTAACTTTTTCTTCATCCATAACTTATCCTATTTTTGAAGGTCTCTGTATGCTACTTTACCTATCGCAGTTTTTGGGATATCTTTACGGTATTCGAATTCTGTTGGAACAGCGTATCTTGCTATGTTATCCATGCAGTATTTCCTTATTTCACTTCTAACTGTTAAAGTATCTTCAACATCTTTTTTTAGCACGATAACGGCTTTTGGTGTTTGACTTTTAATTTTATGTGGTATTGCAACTACAGTGCAGTCTTCAACATATTTACATTTTTTAATTATTTCTTCTAGTTCAATTGGATAAATATTATATCCATTACTGATAATCATACGTTTTAGTCTTGATGTATAGTAAACAAAACCATTTTTGTCTGTGTATCCTAGGTCACCAGTGTGAAGCCAGATTTTGCCATCAGTATGCTTAACTAGAGTATTCTTTGTTTCTTTATCTTCATTTATATATCCCATGAATATTGTTGGACCAGTTACACAGATTTCACCAACGTCATTAGGACTTTTTTCGATATCACTGTTTGGTTCAAAGGCTTTTACAATAATGTCAGGATTGGGTACTCCTAGTGTTCCATTTTGAACATATTTTTCTTCAATAGGAGCTGTTGAGCAGCAGAATCCTGATGCTTCTGATAATCCATAGCCAACTTTTACGACACCATTACTTCCATGGTCTTTTAAGAATTTTTCAAATTCAGCTTTGGTTTGTGGTGATAGGTAATCTCCACCTACTACAACTGTTTTAATATCTTTTAGTCCGTTACTTCCTGGATCAGCACCTTTTAATGACATTGTTAATAAAGAAGGAACTGCGGGATATATATTTGGCTTATATTTTTTTAGTTCACTGTTAATCTTTTTAGTATTTATTTTAGGAACTAAAATTGCTGTCATACCACTTACTAGTGCTGTATGAATACATAGTGCTAAACCAAATACATGGAATATTGGAAGTGCTGCTAAAACGCTGTTCCCTGGTGTTAAACCATCACATACGTTCATTGTTTGAAGAGCCATAGCATTAAAGTTTAGGTTCGATAAAATAATTCCTTTTGGTTTACCTGTTGTTCCGCCACTATAAATGATAGCAGCTGGGTCAGAAGCTTTTCTTTTTTTGTACGGGTCATCTAATGTTTTATATGAGATAAAATCAGACCATGACATCATGTCTTTTTCTAATTTTAAATTTCCGGATTCTTTAATATTGTAAATCATCTTTTTAAATTTTAATAAACTAGTTGAGTTTGGTACTAAGATGAAATGTTTAACTTTAATATCTTTTGCATTTTGCATAGATGAATCTGAGCAGAATAATACTCCACTGTTTGTTTCATCAAGAGCCCTTTTAATATCTTTTGTTGATGATAGTGGATGGATTATGTTAGCAATTGCTCCAATTTTATTAATTGCATATATTAATGCGATGCTTTCTGGTGTATTTGGCATGCATATAGTAACACATTCATTTTCAACTATATTAAATTGAGTTAGTGCTGCTGCAATTCTATCTATTCTTCTTAGAAAGCCTCTGTATGATACACCTAAACCGTAATAAGTGTATGCAGTACGTTTTTCATTTTTTATAGCCGATTCTTTTAAATAATCATACATGCTTCCTTGATAGTAATTTAAACTTTCAGGTGCTTTTGTATAATATTTTATCCAAGGTTTTTCTTTATTATCGCCAATTTCATTTTTTATGTATTTTAACATTTTAGAAATATAGTCATTTACTTTTCCCATTTTAAATTCCTTTCATCTTAATAATTATATCATAAAGTTTAGAAATATTCTTCGATTAATTGTACAAGATCTTTTGCTGATTGATTGTTGATATATTTTTTTTGATTTCCAATTATTTCATTTTGTAATTCTTTATTTTCAAATAAGTTATTAATAGCATCTTTGATTTCTTCATTTTTCGTGCACTTGATACTCATGTGATGACTTTCAAAAAATTCAGTATTATAAGTTTCTATTCCTGGTATTGGAAATATATGAATTAGAGGCTTGCGCATTGCAGCTATTTCAGTTGTTGATAGACCGCCTGGTTTTGATACAACAATATCAGATGAGTATATGTAGTCGTTTATATTTTTAATAAATCCAAGTGGTATGACATTTTTAAAGTTTTCATCTTTAATTTCAGATAGTAATTTTTGATTGCTACCGCAAATAGTTATTATTTTGTAATCTTCATTTTCTAAGTCTTTTAATAATTCTAAAATTTTGCCAAATCCCATACTTCCAAGCATAATTAGGACGACTTTATCATGTTTATTTAAATTTAATTCATTTCTTATATCTTTTGCATTTTGTGTAAAACGTGTGGAAATTGGAATGCCAATAGGCGTTAATGATTCCTTGGAGTTTCCTTTTTCTATGAATTTTTCTTCTAATCCCTTTTGAATTATGAGCATGTTTGGTTTACTTTCTTCCATGAATGGACATGGCTCATAGTCGGTTGCTACTGTTATAAAATTAATTTTTTCGGTTTTATCTTTGTTAATAGCTGTTAAGGTTAATGCTGGGAAAAGATGAGTAGTTATTATTAATGTAAAACTGTTATCTTCAATGTATTTTAATAAAGAATTTTTATGTAGTTTGTTTACTAAGTATACCGGACTAGTAATCCCTGTGTTACTGTATGCTTCTCCTAATGAGTAAACACCTTTAAAAAATTTGCCATTCCCTTTTAGGGATGCAAGATATAGTTTTGAAGATAATTCTTTACCTTTTGGATTTACTATGTCAAAAAAATCTTTAAATTCACATTCTATATTGTTTGCTTTTAGTTCTTCTTCGATGTATCTGGCACACGAGTTGTGTCCACCTCCGGTACTACATGATAAAATTAATGCTTTCATTTAACTCTCCTTCATTATTCTTTCAGTTTTTTCTTTTAAATCAGCTATTCTATCTTTTATATCAAGATTTTCATTAGGATAGATTGCCGGTAAGATGTAAGCGTGCAAGCATTTTTTTCTTTTGTATAATTTGTAAATGCCTTTTGGTTTTTCTAAAACAAATTTAATTGGGACAACTGGAGCATTTGCTAGAGAAGCAATTTTAAATGCTCCATATTTAAAGTCACGTACTTTTTCATAGTATGGCCATAAAGATCCTTCTGGATACATATGAAGCACTACTTCTTTATTTTCTAATTCTTCTATAATATCTGAATAAAATTTTTCTTTGCCAATTTTGGTTTTAGGAATTGGAATTGCGTGTAGCATTTTAATTAAATGTCTTATGAAAGGAATTTTAAAGTTTTCTTCAATGGTTGGAAAATATGTTCTTTCTGGGAAATTGATTAAGCCAATTAAAGCACAATCGATGTAATGAACATGATTTGAAATGGTAACTGAGCTTCTTCCTTTTACGAGATTTTCTTTATCTAATATTTTAAAACCAAGAAATATTTTTGCAATAATTGTTAAAATTAAAGCGATGGGAATTATTAAAATATCACTTATGAGATTAAAAATTATGTTTTTAGGAATATAGTTATAATCTTCACTTATTTCTAAAGGTAATATGCCTAGAGATGGGACTACATGTTCATCGTCTTTTAGGTTTTCATAATTATACTTCTTCATAGAATCACCCGTTTCTGTAAATTATAGCATATTTTTGTTTTTATTAATAATATAATCTAATATGGATGGTAATGAAAATAGTGAGGTTAAACGTTTACATTTTGAAAACGTCATTTGGATTATTTTTGCTGGATTATGTATTTTAAATATCCTTGGAGATAATGATGAAATATTTTATATAGAACGCAATGATGTTAGTTATAAAAATGAGGCAAATACAATTTTTGAATTAACACTTACAGTGACATTTTTTATATATTTATATTTTTTTAATCGTAACTTTAAGCAGCTTAATAAAGCTAGCGCTGATAAGAAGGCTTTGTATGAGGTTAAAGTCTTAGGAAGTATCTTCTTAACATCAGGTATCATTTGTTTAATCTATTTTCAAAAAAAGCAAAAGAATTTTACTGGCTCCCCAGCCCTTTAGTTATACTATTTTACTATATTAACTTTAGCATATAATTTTATATTTTACAATTTACAGATTTTTATAAATGTATTTTTTGATACCATCATAACTTAGTTCAGATATTATTTCTGCAATATCTTCTGGTTTTGATGAGAAATCGTTTTGAACCCAGTAGTTTATTATTCCTAGGGAACCATTAAAGATGTAAATAGCTCCTAGTTCTATTTGTTCATCAGTAAGGTTAGAGTCTATACTTTTCCATTTACTTTGACACTTATCATATGCTGTTTCTAAGAATTCTTGCATAAAATTAATATTGCTTCTTGATTTGAAAATAACCTTTAGAATTTGTTTGTTTTCTAAAAAAATATTTAAAACTTTTAAAGCAAATGAGTATACGGTGTAGTTTTCTTCATTAAATATTAGTCTTAAGTTATCAACAAACTCAGTTTCGATGCTGTCTAAAAGATCATAAACGTCTAGGTAGTATCTATAAAAGGTAGCACGATTGACGTCAGCATCCTTACAGATTTCACTTACAGTTATCTTATTTATATCTTTCTCTTCTAACTTTTTTAAAAATGTTGTTTTTATAATATTTTTGGTATATTTTACTCTTCTATCCATAGAATCTCCTTTTTTAAACATAATAAATAGTGTTTGTTTAATAAATAACAATATGTGCTTTTTTGATTATTGCAATTTGTTTCATTGGTATTTTATAATATATTTGTTATTTTTGCAACATATGTTTAATAAGGAGAAATATGAAAAAATTAAATTTTAAAGATGTTAGAAATCAAAAAATTGAGTGCGGGGATGTATCTATATATGAAGGACTACGTTCTAGTAAGACTGTCGCAATGGAAAACTACGCGATTAATTATTTTGGATATAAGATGACGTTTAGTGATTTGTTTAAAAAGATAGATGTGTGTGCTAAGTCACTTGTTAGTTATGGAGTACGTAAGGGTGATGTGATTACAGTATGCATGCCAAATACACCAGAAGCAATTATTATGATTTATGCTGCAAATAAGATTGGAGCAATCGTTAATTTAGTGCATCCATTATCATCCAAGGAAGAATTAAAGAAAACGATTATTGATACGAACTCTGTTTTTGCACTTGTAATTAATTTTAATTATGAAAAAATTAAAAGTTTTATAAGTGATACAAATTTATATAAAGTAATTATTGTATCTGCTGGTGAGTCTATGCCTAGTCTTCTTAGTCTTGGATACTGGTTTAGTAATGATGTTAAGATTAATTTTACTAATGATGAATTATTTATAGATTGGAAGAGTTTTCTTCTTAAAGAAAAAGATTATGCTAAAGTGATTTATGATGAAGGTAAAAGAAGTGATGCTGCTTTATATCTTCATAGTGGTGGTACAACGGGTAGTCCTAAAAATATAGTGCTAACTAATGGAAATATTAATTCAATTATTTCTCAGGCTAGAATAGTTTTCCCTGACATTGGGGATGAAGATAACTTTTTGTCTATACTGCCGATATTTCACTGCTTTGGTTTGGTTGTATGTGTATGCGCTCCGCTTGCACTTGGCGCGATGGTTACTTTGATACCACAGTTTAATGCTCAAAGATTTGATAAATTAATAAAAAGATATCATCCGAGTGTTATTGCTGGTGTGCCAACATTATTTGAAGCACTTATTAAGAATCCTTATATGATAAATACTAGTTTAAAAAACATTAAATATGTT
The DNA here is from genome assembly GCA_030525085.1 of bacterium. GTDB lineage: Bacteria > Bacillota_I > Bacilli_A > RF39 > UBA660 > CAG-533. The sequence continues at coordinate 10,537 of JAUNFK010000020.1, read as the reverse complement.
ATAAGTGGTGGAGATAGTCTTTCTGCTAAACAAAACGCGGAAGTTAATAAATTTCTTAAGGAACATGATTGCAGGGCTTCAGTTATTCAAGGTTATGGAATGACAGAAACTACAGGGCCAGCTACATTTGGATATTTTGGAAGTGATAAGTTGGGTTCTGTTGGAGCAAGCTTACCAGGTAATAAGATTATGATAGCCAATCCTAATACAAATAAGAAACTTAAAAATGGTGAAGTTGGGGAAATCTTAATTTCTGGTCCTGGCGTGATGAAAGAATATTTAAATAATAAAACTGAAACTGATAATATGAAATTTGATGATGGTAAGACTATCTGGATTAAAACTGGTGACTTGGGCTATCTTGATGAAGATGAAGTATTATTCTATGTTCAAAGACTTAAGAGAATGTTAATTGTTTCTGGGTATAATGTTTATCCTAATTATATAGAAAGCGTTTTATTAAAGCATCCAGCAGTTAAGAATGTTGGCGTAGTTGGAATGAAACATCCTTATAAAGTGCAAGTTCCAATTGCATTTGTAGTTATTAATGATGAATATGCAGATGAATATAATATTGTAGGTATTTTAAGAAAGTATTGTGATGAAAATTTAACTAAGTACATGATTCCTTATAAATTTATAATTAAAGATGAACTTCCTAAAACAATGATTGGTAAAACTGATTATAAAGAATTAGAAAAAGAAGTACAAAAATAGTTTATTCATGATATAATTTATCTGATATAAAAAATTTGGAGGTAATGAATGAAAAATATTGTTATAATGGGTGGTGGCGTTCTTGGAAGCCAAATCGCTTTTCAAACTGCATTTTGTGATTACAATGTTACAGTGTGGCTTAGAAGTGAAGGAAGTATAGAAAGAACTAAAGCTAAGCTCGATGGTGTTAAGAAATCTTATATAGATGCGATAAATTTGATGGATACACCAGAGGGAAAATCTTTTAATAATTGGTGCAGAGGTATAGCGGATGCTGATAATTTTAATAAGGATGAATTAATTAATAAAGTGAGTTGCTTAGATGATAAGATTAAGCTAGAACTTGATATGAAGAAAGCTCTAGAAGATGCAGACCTAATTGTTGAGTCAATGGCAGAAGATTTTGAGGCAAAAAAAGATTTGTATTTAAAAATGGTGCCTCTTCTTCCAGAAAAGACAATTGTAGTTACTAATTCGTCAACAATGCTTCCTAGTAAGCTAGCTAAGTTTACAGGTAGACCTAATAAGTTTTTAGCTTTACATTTTGCTAATTCTATTTGGAAGAATAATACTGCTGAAGTTATGATGCAACCTAAGACTGAAGAAAAATATTTTAATGAGGTTATGGAGTTTGCTAAAGGTATTAGAATGATTGCTCTACCACTAAAAAAGGAAAAATCTGGATATCTTCTTAATTCAATGCTTATTCCCCTACTTTTTTCAGGTTTAGATTTGTATGTTAATGGAGTTTCTGATTTTGAGAGTATTGATAAAGCCTGGCTACTTGGTACTGGCGCTCCTAAAGGCCCATTTCAGATACTTGATACTGTTGGTTTACAGACCGCTTATAACATAGTTGAGATGTATTTAAAAGTTCCTTCTTTTCTAGCTCCTTATAATTTTAAGGGGATGGCTAAACTTTTAAAGGAGTATATTGATGCTGGTAAGCTTGGGAAGGCTTCTGGTGAAGGTTTTTATAAATATGATAAGTAATTCGCAAGGGTTACTTTTTTTGTGATATAATATGGGTGCAGTAGTGATTGGAATTTATTCCTACTTTAACGAGTCGTTAAGGGACATTAGTAATATAGTGTAATAAATGGTAATATTTCAAAGGACTTTCCTACACGTTGTGTAGCCGCGCGCTTTGCTTGCTACAGTCCATTTCCATATTACAATATCGAAAGTACTGCTAGGCGGGAGGTAGTAATTATGTGGAAGTATACTGGTGTAAATGAGTGTAATGAGTTTTTACTATCTCTTGACTTATTAAAATGTAAAGATAAACGTAAATATATTAAAATTTTATATACACTTGCAAATAGTCAAGAAAAGAATTATAGAGAATTTAAAATAAAAAAAAGAAGTGGCGCTTGGCGCACTATTTATGAACCTTGTAAAATATTAAAGTTTGTGCAAAGAAATATACTTGATAATGTTCTATTAGAAAGGCCTATTTCTAGGTATGCCAAAGCTTATTATCCAGGACTATCTTTAAATGATAATGCCATGATGCATGTAAATAAGAAAATGATTTTAAAGTTAGATATTAAAGATTTCTTTGACAGTATATCATTTACGAGTATATATAAGGCTTGTTTTCCTATCGAGTACTACCCGCTTTCTGTTGGAATGCTTCTTACTAATTTATGTACTTTAAACGACCATTTAGTGCAAGGCGCACCAACATCTGCTTATATTTCAAATTTAGTTATGAGGGATTTTGATGAAAGCATTGGCAAGTTTGCAGAAAATCTCGGTATTTCTTATACAAGGTATTCCGATGATATGACTTTTTCTGGTGAGTTTGAGCCTTCATTAATTATTCGTAAGGTTAGACAGGAATTATGTAAACTAGGACTTCGCCTTAATGACAAGAAAACAGTGGTAATTAAAAATAGTGCTTGTCAAAAAGTTACTGGTATAGTTGTAAATAAAAAAATGCAGGTTAGTTTAAATTACCGAAAGCAAATTAGACAAGAAATATATTATATTAATAAATTTGGTTTAAATGAACATTTAAATAGATTGAATATTAAAGATTCTGAAAAATATTTGAATTCTCTACTTGGTAGGATTTTATTTGTGCTTCAAGTCGATCCTAACAATCAAGAGTTTAGAAATTATAAAGAAATAGTTATTAAAGTCAAAAGCTAATTTTTTTACTGAAGGAGTTGTATATGGAAAAGTTTACTCAAAGAATTATGGATTTATGTAATGAAAACAAACGTGTTGCTATGTTTATTGATATGGATGGTACTATTAATGAATATATTGTATTTTCAGAAGACACCGTAGTAAAAGAGATGGAAGATAATTATATGAATATTAGTCCTCTTCCAACTGTTTTGAATGACCTTGAAAAAATTAGTGATATTTCAAATATCGATTTATATATACTTTCTTTATCTCGTACTAAAAGTCTTACGCAGATTAAAAAAGAATGGCTAAAAAAATATGTATCATTTATTCCAGAAGAAAATTGGATTATTCTTACTAAAGAAATTGGTGATTATACTAATGAAACCCGTGATAAAATAAAAGCTATGAAAATGCAAGAATATACTGATTATGATCATTTAATTCTTTTGGATGATGATCATAATATACTTAAACATACTTCTAATGTACTTCACAATAAAGTTAATGTATTTCATATATCTTCAGTGATTATATGATATTAAAAAAGATGATTAAAATCATCTTTTTATTTTAGTTTGTTTATCCAAGAGTCAATCTCTTCTATAGGCGTTTTTAGTTTATCGCTATAGCTTTCAAAGACTATATTCATTTCGTTTGTTACTACAGAGTTTAGACATTCTTTTTTTATTGCGTCAAATGTTTGTCCAAGCCAGCCTGCATTAGTAGCAAATGGTACTATTGTCTTTTTTGATAGGTCATTATTCTTTAGAAAAGTTCTTATTACAGGAGACTCTCTATACCACCATACTGGAGTTCCTAGAATTATTCGATCATAATTATTTAAATCAATGTTTATTTTTTCAATTTCAGGAGTGTGATTACTTCCTTCTAGATTTTGTTCTTCTTCTACTACTTCATCGTAATTTGTGCTATAAGGAACTTTTGGTTTTAATTCTAAAATATCACAGTTTAATTTTTCTTTTATATGGTTTGCTATTTTTCTTGTGTTACCTGTATATGAAAAATATATTACTATTGTTTTATTCACCTTGTTTCTCCTTATTTATTATATTCTTCGTCAGTTACTTCTTCAAGCCACTCGTTAGATGTGTTTTCACCGGGAACTTCTACAGCAATGTGACTAAACCATGAATCTTTTTTTGCTCCGTGCCAGTGCTTTACATTTGCTGGAATTGTAATCACATCCCCTGGTTTAAGACTTACTTTTTCTTTTCCTGATTCCTGATACCAACCTTCTCCACTTATGCAGATTAAGATTTGACCGCCACCTTTAGTTGCATGATGGATATGCCAGTTGTTTCGGCATCCAGGTTCAAATGTAACGTTTGCTAAAAATACTGTTTTATTTGGATCAGTAAGCGGGTTTAAGTAACTTTTACCAATAAAGTATTTTGCAAAATCAATATTTTCTTTTCCTAAACCAAACACATTTTGTTTGTCAAATTCTTCTTTAGTCATTATTATAAATCTCCTTTACTAGATTAAATGCTGCCCAAGCTTTAGGCCAGCCTACATAGAAAGCTATGTGTGTTATAATACCTGCCATTTCTTCTTTAGTTACACCATTATTTTTAGCGTTTTCTAAGTGATATTTTAGTGAGCTATCAGTTATACCACTTGATATTAAAGCTACTACGGTAATAGTGCATCTTGTTTTGATATCTAGTGATGGGTCATTCCAGTTTTCACCAAATAATATATCATCGTTATAATGAGCAAAGTTTGGTGCAAACTTTCCTAAAGAATCTCTTCCTGCTGTTTGTTTAATCATATTACACCTATTTAATCCAATTTATTATTTCATTTTTGTTAATATTATTTAAAGTCTTACCACTTATAAAATTTAAATTCCCATATTTTTCTTTTAAGTGGTTGAAACTACCATCTACTGCACTTCCACCAGATGTTACGTATACATATATTTCTTTATTTGATAAATCATTTTCTTCTATGAAAGTATCGATGATTGATGGCTCTTTATACCACCAAACAGGAAAACCAATTATGATTTTAGTGTATTCATTAATATTATTTACCTTATTTTTAATTTCTGGTCTAATGCTTTCATCATTTTTTTCAATAGTTGTTCTGCTTTCTTCGTTAGTCCAGTCTAAATCTTCACTTGTGTATTCTTTTACTGGCTCTATTTCGAAAAGGTCAGCGTTTATTATTTCAGATAATTCTTCTGCCTTTCTTTTGGTTGTGCCAGTTGCTGAAAAATAACATATTAAACTTTTATTCATTGTATCCTCCTTATTTTACTATGCTATCTGTCCATTCTTTAATTGTTTCTGAGCTTGCACTAGATGAGAATCTGTGTCCATCTAACCAAGTCCCGGTTTTAGCCATGTATGCTAGTAGTTTACCACTGTCGCCTAGTGAGCTAGATGCTGACGTACAAAATGGAATTATTGTTTTTCCAGTAAAGTCATTTTCTGAAATAAAACTATTTACTGGCCAAGCTGCTATACCCCACCAAATTGGATAACCGATTAAAATGGTGTCATAGTCTTCCCAATTTTCAACAGTTGTGTTTTTTAATTTAATATCTCTTAATGTTTCGTCTTTGTATTCTTTTGATACACGAGAGTTTTTGTTATTGTAATTTAAATCGTCACTTGTGTATTTTTTTCAGGAATAAGCTCAAAGATATCAGCATTAAGGTTAGATGCAATTTCTTTAGCGACAACATCGGTATGTCCTTGTGCTGAATAGTACACCACTAAAATTTTACTGTCCTTTTTAATTTCATTGTTTTTCTCTTTGTTTGATTGGCCTCTTAATAAAAGGTAAGCACCTACTCCAAGAAGTATTACTCCTAGTATTACTGCAATTATTATTTTCTTTTTCATATTTTTCCTTTCTATATGTAGTATGTTTTTACTACAATTTAATTATAAAACTTGGGTGTTACTCCCGGTCAATATTTTTTTATCCAATTGCAGCATTTTTCTAACATAACATCTTTTCCTGATTTGTAGTCATCTATTGTCAAGTTAATATAATGGTCTATTTTTAAATATTTTGGTTCATAAAAATTTTTAGGCATTTTAAGAAGTTTCTTTTTAGTATAGATTCCTTTTATTATGTGCCTTTTTTCATCTTCATACCAATAGACTCTTGCAAAGTTAAATGTAAATTTAGTATTTGGAAGTTGTCCATTTCCAAATATGTATCCAAAACAATTTATTGGAGTACCGATATCTTGACCAACTATTTTACTTCCGATTCTGAGCATGTCTATGGCTGCCATTCTTCCACTTGAAAAGACACCTTTATTTACTAGAGTTACTAATTTTAGTTTAGTACGTTTTAAATATTTTATTAAAGGCTCTATTAATGAGGATCTTCCACCGGAATTACCTCTTAAATCTAAAATAAAAGTATCAATATTATTATCATGTATTAGTTTCTTTATCTTTTGGATGTCTGGTATAAATTTATCTGTGCATTTTGGATATTTAAAAATTAATATATTATCTTTAATTTGATACTGTTTAAAATCTTCTTTTCTAACAAGTGCAAGTTCTTTAGAATAATCTTTATTTATTTCATATTTAATAATTCCTTTTGAAGTTTTGTATTCTATATATTTAGCATTATTTTTTATACTTGGTAAAGATAGTAAAATGTTTTTGTCATTTAAATAAAAATGCAGTCTATTTAGGAACCAATTAGTTGTTCCATAACTAGTAAATTTTTCTACTTCTTCTATTATTTTGTTAATGCTTACATTATTAATTTCTAAAAGCTCGCTGTAACTATATTTTTCATCACTACACTTTGTAACGTATAATTTATTGTTTATGGCTTGAATAGAAAGTGGGTAAGCATTATCGTTATTGCTCATTAGTAGTCTGGTATGAGCATCCATATGACTACTCATGTATTTTATGATACAATTCATAAAGTAATAGAAGTCGTAATCGTCATTTATTTTATGCTGTTTTAAGAATGTATTTATAAAGTTATTTAATTCGTTTTTACTGTGTAAGAAATAGAAGTCCAAATGTATACTTTCATTAGGATATTTTTTATCAAGTTCTTTTCCTCTTTTGCTTTCGGCAAAATTCAAAAAATAGTCTAAATCTTCTTGATATTTTTCGTTCATTTTTCCTCCGATTTCAGTTAAGTACGCTCATTTAAATTTATATATTTTAATAATTAAAATTCATTTTTGGAGCAGATAATGGGGATCGAACCCACACCCTAAGCTTGGGAAGCTTATATTCTCCAATTAAACTATATCTGCATATTTTTATTATAGCACAATGTAAGAAAAAAGAGCATAATTATTGCTCTTTTATTCACTTCTTAATGCTTCCACTGGATCTTTTTTAGATGCCGCTCTAGCTGGGATTAAGCCACCAATTAATGTTAAGATTATTGCTAGTCCAACTAAAATTAGTGCATGAGTTATATTTAATGATGCTGATAGTGGGATATTTCCAGTATAGTGATGTAAGATTGTGTTTATTATTGGAATTAGTATATAAGATATGCCTATACCAAATAGTCCTGATAAAAATCCAATAATAAATGTTTCAGCATTAAATATTGATGAGATATTTCCTTTTGAAGCACCTATAGCTCTTAAAATACCTATTTCTTTAGTTCTTTCATATACTGAGATGTAAGTGATAACACCAATCATGATACTTGATACGACTAGTGAAATAGATACAAAGGCGATTAAAACATAACTTACGGCATTTACAATTGTTTTTACTGATGACATAAGAATTCCAGTTGTATCTGAATAGTTGATTTCTTTTTCTTCTGGAACGTTTTTATTATAGTCTTCAATAAATGATAGGAAGTGTTCTTTTCCATCAAAACTGTTAAAGTAAAATGAGATATAAGTTGGTTCTTCTTTATCTTGGTATCCTAGGGATATTAAATTTGTTTTCTGGGTTGTTTCAGTTTTATTCATCATGGCATTTACTACTCTCGCTAGTTCATCTTTACTAAAGTTAAGAGTGAAAGCAGAAGCAATTTTATCTTGGTCAATGTTTAGTGATGTCGCAAAGCTTTTAGATATGTTAGCTGTTAAGTCCCCTATTTTAGTTAAAATATCTTTTTTCATTTTAGTTTCAGTCATAGCTGATCCCATAGTTTCACTTGTTTTAAGTATAGGAGCACTATTTAAGTATGATGATATGACTGTTTCTTTTAGTTCTGTGATAATTACTGCACTTGGATTTTCTTCATTTACTTCATAATTTGGATTAAGTGTTTTCATGTAAGCGTTATAAGCTGTGATGTAACTATCAAGGAGTCCTTTTAATAATGATTTATATGTTGTTTTAAAGGTATCTGCTGGTATAGTGTAGTCTTTTTCCATGCTTGTTAAAAGTTCTTTGCTAGCGTCATTATTTAAAAGATTTTCAGTTAATGTTAAAGTGTCATTTAGTGTGAACTCACTATTTATACTATTAAATAGGTTGTTTGCTAATTTTGAAAGATTGTTATTAAATAAATCTTTTGCTGGTGTGACATCTGTTGTAATTGAGTTTGCTATTTCTTCCATGTATTTTTGAGTTTGTTTTTCTAAATCTTTTTCATTTATATTAACATTGAAAGCACTTTGTAATTTTTTATTGTCCACTTTTACTAAATCTTTAAATTCGAAGTCGAAGTTATTCTTTTTACTGTCAAAACGATTACCAGAGAAAACATCTATTTCTTTATTTTTTAATTGTTTTTTTACTACATCAGTGTCCTTGGCGTAATCGATAATATAGTCAATAAGATCACTTGTGTAGTTTACTCCTGGATTTAAAGCCATAGTAGTTTTACCTTCTTTTGGACTTACTATACCAACTATTTTTAGTTTTAATGCTTTATCATAAAGTTTTTGCATGTAAGAGTCATCTGCACTCATGTCTTCATATACATCATATTTTGAATTGTATTTGTATGTGTCTGATGACATAATTAATCTTAAGTCTACATTTAATAAATCATCATAAGTAAATGTTTTTGGTTCGTTGTTGATATTAACACTTTCACCGCTCATGATTTTGGTTACCATGTTAGTTAGTTCTTCAGTGTCTCTTAAACCTAATGAGTAAACAAGAAGGTCTGATATACTATTTTTTTCAGATAGAACGATAATCATTTCGTCATATTTTTCTGGCCATCTACCTTTTAATAAATCATAGTCACTTTCAATTTCTTTTTTGTTATCTACCATTTTTGAGAAAATAGAAGCCATAGATGAGTATGATTGCATAAGTGAGCTATCTCCCATCATAGAACTAAATAAGCTGCTTGGGTTTAATTTAGCTAATTTCTTTGTAGCATCTACTGTGTAAATATTTGGATCAACACTATAGTTGTATGATACATTTGATAAATCATTTTTTACTTTACTGTAATTTTCTTCTAAATATGATTTAAAACTTTTAAGGTCGTTGGTACTAATGTTAGAAAGCATTGATGTAATGTACTGTTGCTCTTTAACATTATCTCCTTCTACCCCACTTTTTTCTCCAGAGCGCATTGATAGAAGAACACCAGTGATGTCAGATGATTCTTGCATGATTGAGAGTGGATAACTTGTTAAAGTGTCTTCCTGAATTGAGTCAACGTAACTTTGAAAACCAGTTGAAACTGCTAGGATAAGAGCTATACCAATAATACCAATGGAACCTGCTACTGATACGAGCACGGTTCTTCCTTTTTTAGTCATAAGGTTATTAAACGATAAGGATAGTGCAGTTAAGAAGGACATTTTAGTTTTAGATGTTTTTTGGATTGTATCTTCTTCTAATTCTTCTTTTCCGTCAAAAGGATTAGTGTCACTTGTGATTTTACCATCTTTAATGTTTATTATTCTGCTTGAATATTCTTTGGCTAAGTCTGGGTTGTGAGTAACCATGATAACTAGCTTTTCTTTGGAAATATCTTTTAAAATTTTCATTATTTGAACACTAGTTTCTGAGTCAAGGGCTCCGGTTGGTTCGTCAGCTAGAATTATTTCTGGATCATTTACTAGAGCTCTAGCTATTGCTACTCTTTGCATTTGGCCACCTGATAGTTGGTTCGGCTTTTTGTTTATATGTTTTTCTAAGCCAACATCTTTTAAAGCTTTTATTGCTCTTTCTTTTCTTTCTTCTTTTGAGATACCAGAAAGAGTTAATGCTAGTTCTACATTTTTTAAAATAGTTTGATGGGTTATAAGATTGTAGCTTTGGAAAACAAAACCTACTCGATGATTACGGTAACTATCCCAGTCTCTATCTGTATAATTTTTAGTACTAACATTATTAATTATAAGGTCTCCAGAAGTGTATTCGTCTAGGCCACCTATTATGTTTAAGAATGTTGTTTTACCAGAACCTGATGGTCCTAAAATGGATGCAAATTCATGCTTACGAAAATTAACACTGACTTTATCAAGTGCGGTTTGTTTGAATCCCTCTGTTTTATAGATTTTTGTTATTTTTTTAATTTCTAGCATTATAATCACCTTTACTATTATATAATTTTATCTTTTTTTAAATGTCAAAGTTAATCTACCACAAATGGTTGTTATAGTCAATTATTGATACAATAATTTATAAAAAAAATCACCCGTAAGGATGATTAATTTTCTTTTGGAGCAGGTGATGAGAATCGAACTCACGTGGTCAGCTTGGAAGGCTGAAGTTCT
>JAUNFK010000001.1 GCA_030525085.1 bacterium | reverse complement strand
TTGTCCTGAAAGAGGCAAATGATAATGATGCTCAATATTAGCCGAAAAAGACATGTGCTGAATAGTAAACAAAATATCCCAAACTTCTAAATCAGTAAATCCAACTTCAGGAAGTAATTCCTTTATTTCAGCAATTACTTTATCTGGATTGTCACAGACTTTTTCATCAATTGTGTCGTGTAAATATCCACCACTTTTAATAATTGCAACCATCCGACTATCTGCATGTGCATCTGGATGATCTTCGAGATACATCTTGCTAGCCAGATTTGCGACACGCTGACCATGATAAAAGTCATGACCAGTTTTTTCATCTTTTAAATGTTTTTTGGTAAATTCAACAACTGCATCAATATTCATTATGCCATTGAGTCCCATGCTTCTACTGGTGTTGCTTCGCCTTCCCAGATCTTAATTAATTTTTCTGGTACATATTGCTTTTTTACAACTACCTTGAATAAGTATTCATTAAACCACTCATCATCCATGACAAAGTAGCCCTTTTCACCGACCTTACTGCCCCATGAATTTTCAACCTTCCATTGTTGAGGCTGTCCGTCTACAACGTCAACTCCCACTAAAGTCATGGCATGCGTTGAGCCTGAAGCACCAGTTTGTAATCTTTCTTTTTTATTTAACTTAGTTTCAATATCAAAAATTAAATCTGTTTGGTAAAGACCCTTAGACAAGACACCTTTTTGACGATCACTCTCTTTACCAACATCACAACCAAACCAAATAGTTTCACCAGCTTCAAGCTGCTTAATAGCCGCTTCTTTTAAATTATCAATTTCTGTATTCAAAAATTGTACTGGTGTGCCGCCTTCAACATTATCTTCAAATGGAAGAGCATAAAGCTTATCAAATTCATGATCAGGTGCATTAAACAAAACAATGTAATCATCTAGATCATCAGTGAAATAATTGTGGAAGAAGTCTAATGGAGTTAAATTCCCATCAAAATGATAATTGCCATTATCATCTTTAAATTCAAGATCAAATTTTTGAACTGGTTCACCAAATGCAATAACAGCCATTCTATAAACTTCACTCAAAAATTCTTGACGTTTAGTTTCGATTTCATCCATTTTCTTTTCTGGCTTATCTGAGCCTTCAGTCATTTTTCCTTGAACTGTTACGTTTTTAGGTGTACATAAGTAGATTCCATTACCGAGTTTTTGAAGGTCACCACCAATAGCATAAATGCAACCTGTTAAAAAGTCAATGATACGTTTTGCTTGATCTGATGTTACTCTTTTAAGGTTTACGACTACACTATTACGCTTTTTTAGATGATCAGCAATTGTTTGACTTTCTGAATAAGCACGAGGCTCAACTAAAATCATTTTATTACCGTTATCATCATCATCTTTTATATCTTTACCACTAACCATATAAAATTCTTCTTCTACGTTAGATGATAAGTTATCTTCTTCATCTCCAAATATAGCTTTTTTTAAATTAAATGCCATAAGCATTCCTCCTTATGTTATTCTAAATCTATTCTAACATACTTTTTTTATATTTTAAAGAAGAAAAAAGCACTTATTGTGCTTAAAATTTAATTTTACTATTAATATAATTTTTTACTTCGTCAAGTTTTAATGTGATTTGTTCCATTGTATCTCTGTCTCTTAAAGTAACTGTACCATTATTGATAGTTTCATCATCGATAGTCATGCAGTATGGAGTACCAATAGCATCACTTCTACGATATCTCTTACCAATAGATCCAGCTTCATCTAATTGACAAGTAAATTCACTACTTAATTCTGCATAGATTTCTTTTGCTTTATCACTATGTAATTTTTTAATTAGTGGCAGGATTGTTAATTTTACTGGTGCTAAGTATGGATGAATTTTTAGTACTTCTCTTTCATCATCCCCTACTTTTTCTTTAGTGTATGAATTACATAAAATTGCTAGTAATAATCTATCTAAACCTACACTAGGTTCAATTACATATGGTAAGTATTTTTCATTTGTTTCTGGGTCAACTGTTCTTAAGTCTTGTTTGCTATGTTCCATATGAACACTTAAGTCGTAATCTGTACGATCAGCAATTCCCCAAAGTTCTCCCCATCCAAATGGGAATAGGAATTCAATGTCAGTGGTTGCTTTACTATAGAAAGCTAATTCTTCTTTAGCATGGTCTCTGTATCTTAGATTTTCTTCTTTAATTCCTAGATTTTCTAAGAACATTAAGCAGTAATCTTTCCAGTATTTAAACCATTCTAAATCTGTGTTTGGTTTGCAGAAGAATTCAAGTTCCATTTGCTCAAATTCTCTAGTTCTAAAGATAAAGTTTCCTGGAGTAATTTCATTTCTAAATGCTTTACCAGTTTGAGCAATACCAAATGGTACTTTTAATCTCATTGCTCTTTCAACATTTTTAAAGTTAACAAAAATTCCTTGAGCAGTTTCTCCTCTTAGATATACAACGTTTTTAGTATCCTCTGTTACACCCATAGATGTTTCAAATAAAAGATTAAATTTACGAATTGGAGTAAACTCAGTGCTTCCACATGTAGGACATTTTATACCATGTTCTTTAATATAAGCCTCTAACTTTTCATTAGCCCAACCATCACCAGTTTCTTCACCCTTAGTAAAGTCTTCAATTAGTTTGTCTGCTCTATGACGAGCTTTGCATCTTTTGCAATCGATAAGTGGATCAGCAAATGAGGCAACATGACCTGAAGCTACCCAAACGTTAGGGTTCATTAAAATGGCAGCATCTAATCCATGGTTGTATGGATTTTCTTGAATGAATTTCTTTTTCCATGCACTTCTAATATTTTCTTTTAATAGTGTTCCTAAAGGACCGTAATCCCAAGAGTTTGCTAAACCTCCATATATTTCGCTACCTTGAAATACAAATCCGTAATTCTTAGCATAATTAACAATTTCGTCCATATTATTTTTCATATCTTTTCCTCCTTAAATTAAAAAATGAGAACAAAGTCGTATGGGCGAAAGTGCTCGCTGTTCCACCATACTTTGTTCTCATTAATGTTTATAGCTGATAGGATTCCATCCCCGTCTTCGCTTGATAAGTGTATTATACAATTTAATTATATATATTGCAAGTTATTTTGTTGTGTACGTTATTACATAAGGTGAACTTGAGGTTCCATATCCTTCTAATACTTTTACTGTAGATTTAAGTACTAATGCCGGTCTTATTGCATTGCTCTCTCCTGCATATCTTGATGACAAATATCCTGGATACGTAATAGCTATTATCCCATTTGAGCCAATGTTTTCAGCGGGTGTAGAAGTCCACCATGCATATTGTGTTGAATTTTCGGCTAAATAATATTCTTGGCTAGTATCCATATACTTTCCACCCGCAAAAATTACTTCATCTGATGTTAGTAAACCAATGCTGGCTTCTAGTGCTCCGTTTCCTTTACTATCTCCCGCCGTAAATTTTGACAGTGTTCCACCATCATTATCGTTTGGGCAAATTAAGCTTGGCTCATTTTCTATTAATCTATAGAGCCCACTGTAGCAAGTTTTATTTTCTCCATATCCTAAATTCGTCCCACAGATTGTTCCGTTTTTATATTTTGCAAATGTGCTTTTGTCGTTGCACCATATTGTATCACCAAGATAACTGTTAAAGTCTCCTGCAGCTATCACATTATAATACCAGTCTAGTAAATTTTCCATAATATCATTCTTATATAAATTTTTATGAGTCTCAGAATATGAAGAACTATTTTCCTTACCATACATCATTCCTATATAAGCATTATCTGAAGAATTATTATTTTTAGGCGTAAATGGACTAGTCATTTCGTTAGTATCATATTTTAAAAATGCGCTTTCAACGTTTCCACTGCTGCAAGGGGTTGTTGAACTAGGTGTTGATTGTGTAGTGGAAATACCATTGCTATTATGAAGAACTATTTTTATGTTTCCGTTTCCTGTAATTCTCACTATTCTCCAACACATATTGGCAAATTCTACATAATTATTTTTAACGCTTCCTCTAAAATAATAAGATGTCCCATAATCATCATCTGTACTTGCTAGAACGCTTTCACTCGATGCTGAGACCTGTTGTCCTGGTATAGTTTGTGTTACTACCACTTCGTTATCTTCTTTTAAATTATATAGCAATGTCCCTTTGCTTGCTTCTTGCCATCCTTCTGGAGCTGATAGATTGCTTGCTTCTATTCCTATTGTATACGAAAATGATTTTCCTAAGTCAGGAGTTTGATCTTTATTTAAATTAATGTATTTTGCAGTAACTGTGTATGTATGAGTTTTGCCTTGAGCTATTGCTATGGAGTTTGTTATTGTTCTTGTTGTCGTTCCTACTGCCTGTTCAGTTACACTCGTTCCACCATCTGAACTTGCTATAGAAAATGTTAGTCCACCTTCGACAAAAGCATTTGTTATGTTAGATATTTTTAATTTATAGTATGTATCTGCTTCACCGTTGTTTGTTACAGTAAATGTTTTGGTAGCACTCCATCCTGGCATAATGTTTGAGGATGTTATAACACTTTTGCCATCTGCATATACTAAACTTAGTTTTGCTCCAGTTCCTTCGATTGATGTGTCTGTTTCGCTTCCTTTAATATATGCGCTAAAGAAGGCATATGATAAACCTACTACTGCTAGTACAAGTAGTATTACTGCTCCAATAATTGCAATTATGTTTGGCTTTTTATCTTTAATTTCCATGATATCACCTATTATTAATTTTACTAGATTTTCTTAAATATAACAAGGATTATTATCTATTTCGATATTTACTTTAGCATTTGTTTTATATATTTTATCTAATTCTGTTAAAGTTTCTTTGATTTGATTAAAGTTTTTATATTTTAGGATAATTTGGAATCTGTAAATATTTTTGGTTTTGAACATTCTAGCGGTTGTTGGCCCTAGGATGTATACATTTTCTAGATGGTTTCTTAGATACGTACATGCTTTAGTGGCTTCTTTGGAAGCTTCTTCATAATCTTTAGAGGCTATTTTGATTGTTGTTAAAAAGAAGTATGGTGGGTATTTAAGTTCTCTTCTGATGTTCATTTCGTATGTGTATAATCCTTTATAGTTGTTTTGTTTTACAAGATTTAAGGTTTCGTTATCTTTGTTAAATGTTTGAATGATTACTTTTCCATCGCCATTTTTTCTACCGGCTCTGCCTGATACTTGGGATAGTAAACTATAGGTATATTCGCCGCTTCTAAAGTCTGGGATATTTAGTGATTCATCGGCATTTATTACACCAACGACGGTTACATTTGGAAAGTCTAGACCTTTACTAATCATTTGAGTCCCGACAATGATGTTTACTTCACCTTTTTCAATCATTTGAATATATTTTTCGTGGCTGCCTTTTCTCGTTGTTGTGTCGGCATCCATTCTTAAGACTTTAGCTTCTGGATATTTTGTTTTGATTTCTTCTTCCAGTCTTTCTGTACCAAGGCCTAGTGATGTTAGGGCTTTTTCTTTGCATTCTGGGCAAACATCATTATAAAGGAGTGTGTAACCACAGTAATGGCATCTTAGGTTGTTACTGGTTTTGTGATACGTTAGGGTTATATCACAGTTAGGGCATTTATATGTGTAGCCACAATTACGACAGGTTACGAATGTATTAAATCCTCTTCTATTTAGAAAGAGCATTGCTTGTTTGTTATTGTTTAAAGCTTCTTTAATTTCTTTATCTAAGGATTCACTTATAGTGCTGTTTCCTTTTTGATATTCTTCTTTCATGTCAACAATTGTTATTTCTGGAAGTTTTGCTTTACCAATACGATTTTGTAGAGTTAAAAGTGTGAAGACTCCTTTTTGAGCTCTAGCCATGGATTCAAGTGATGGGGTTGCACTACCAAGTACTACCGGGCATGAGTGGTACGTGCTACGCCATAGAGCTACATCTTTAGCATTGTATCTTGGGTTATTTTCTTGTTTATAGTTTGATGAGTGCTCTTCGTCAATAATAATAACACCAATGTTTTCTAAAGGTGTGAAAATGGCACTTCTGGTTCCTACTACTACGCTTACTTTTTTATCCATTATTTTATGGTATTCATCATATTTTTCACCGTCGGATAAAGCTGAATGAAATACGGCTACATTATTACCAAAGTGGTTATAGAATCTTTTGATTATTTGGGTTGTAAGGCTTATTTCTGAGACTAGTAAAAGTGCAGTTTTCCCTTCTTTAATTATGTTATCGATGATGTTTAAATAGACTTCGGTTTTTCCTGAACCGGTTATACCATATAAAAGGAAGGTTTCGACTTTGCCTTTAGAGTTTATTACTTTATTTGCTACTTCTTGTTGTTCTTCGGTTAAAGTTATTTTGTGATCATTTTTTTCAGCATTAATTCGGTATTTTGGTTTTTTGATTATTTTTACTAAGTTCTCATTTTCAAGAATTTTTACAATAGCTGCTGATACTTCTGTTTTAGGAATAAGGTCTCTTTTTTGTAGTTCAGTTAGAAGTTCTATTTGTTTTTTCGCCGATTTATGTTTTTCTATGTAATCTTTAGGATTAGCATTTAGTGATATGTATTCATCATATTTTTGATAATTTGTATTAATTGTTTTAACTTTCATACTTGCTGGAAGCATTGCTTGGTAAGCACTTATTTGGGTACATAAGCATGTTTCTTTTAGATAGACGCCTAAGCTCATTAGTTCATCATTTAGAGTAAAGGCTTCGTCTGTAATGTCAATTATTTCTTTGGGATTATCAAAGTTACATGTATTTTTTATATTGGTGACAAAGCCATTTATTTTTGCACTTCCAAATGGAATTAAGACTTTCATACCTTTTTTTAGTTTACCTAGTAAGTGTTCTGGAACTTTATAAGTAAATGTTTGGTCAATTGCTTTAGCACTGTATTCTGTTAAAACGTCTGCGTACATAATGAGCCTTCTTTCTTTTTATATTATACCCTATTTTTATTTTTAAGAAAAGTTTTTTATAAAATGTTTGTTCGCATTTTTGCCATTTATTACCAGTTGAATTCTTAATACAAATGTTCTATAATTTAGATGGAGGTGCAAAGATGAATGATTTATATGTTAAGAGAAATATTATTGCGATTGATTTAAAGAGTTTCTTTGCATCTTGCGAGTGCATTGATAGAGGATTAGATCCTTTTACTACTCCCCTTGTTGTGTGTAATCCAAAACAAAAAGGAGCCATTACTTTAGCAGTTACTCCTTATCTAAAACAGTTTGGAGTTCCTGGTAGATGCCGAATTTATGATATTAATAAGTATAAATTTCCTAGAGGAACAGTTATTATGAAAGCTCCGCCTAGGATGAGTTTGTATATTGAAAAAAGTAAGGAAGTTATTGAGACTTATTTAGAGTTTGTATCTAAGGAAGATATGCATATATATTCAATTGATGAGGTATTACTTGATGTTACGTCTTATCTAAAGATGTATAAGCTTACTGATTATGAACTAGCTTTAAAGATTCTTAAGAGAATTAAGGAAAAAACTGGACTTACTGCTACTGCAGGAATTGGGCCTAATTTAATGATGGCAAAGGTTGCTATGGATATAGATGCTAAACATGTTAAAAATAATATAGCGAAATGGACTTATGATGATGTTGAGACAAAGCTTTGGGAGATTACTCCCCTATCTAAGATGTGGGGCATTGGTTCTAGAATGGAAAGTAATTTAAATAAGCTTGGAATTAAAAAAGTTGGTGACATTGCTAAGTATGATAGATACAAACTTAAAGAAAAATTCGGAGTTATTGGCGAAGAGTTATGGTATCATGCAAATGGGATTGATTTATCTAAGATAAGTGATTTTAATTATGCACCTAAGGATAAGTCTATTAGTCATAGTCAGGTTCTTTTTAAGGATTATAATGGAGATAATATTATTCTTATTATAAAGGAAATGTGTGATGTGTTAACTAAGAGACTACGTGCTATGAATAAGTGCACTAAAGTTATTAGTTTTGGTGTCGGTTATTCTAGAAGTGTTGGTGGTGGCTTTTATCATTCTTTTAAGAGAGATGTGCCAACTAGTGATACTAAAGAGATTAGTGATGATTGTTTAAAGATATTTGATAAGTATTATGAAGATTTACCTATTAGAAAGGTGTCTATTGCACTAGGAGGTCTTTCTGATGATACAGGGATGCAACTTAATTTATTTGAAAGTGCCGAAGAGAAAGTTCAGAGTAAAAGTAAAGATAAAGTTGTTGATAGTATTAAAGATAAGTTTGGTGCTAATAGTATTATAAAAGCTTCTAGTCTTCTTCCCGATTCTACTGCTATTGAAAGAAATAAGAAAATTGGTGGTCATAGTGCATGATCGCGGAGAAATCAAATGGGCTCCTTTTAATTCGATTATAAATGGTAAATATATCGTTAAGGAAATTGAGAATAAAAAGAAAAGAATTAATAAACCTACTCTTTCTGATGAACAAGTTAGTTATATTGAAAAAGCAATTCTGGAAGCAATGACTGATGGGGTTATGGTAGATTTAACGTTTTATAAGGAGGGCTTTTTGTATCATGATAAAGCTACTATTTTAAGAGTCGATAGTGCTCTTAAGAAAATTTATTTAAGTAATATGCATGTTTTATATTTTTGGGATATTATTAATATTAGAACTATTGCTTATTAATAAAATATGTTATACTAGGACCTACAGGTGGTTTTATGAGAAAGTTCTTTTTAGATGATGTTTATATAGGAGTTAAGGAGAAACTTGGTGAGGCTGACTTTGATTTCGATGGAATGGAAACAGAAAGTTACTCTTTTGGTTTTTATGAATATATTGGAAAGTTTTATGATAAAAAGTTTGTTAGAGATTTAATTTGTTATCTTGAAGTCAGTACTGGAAAACCTATATATGTAGATAAATATGGAAACACTTGTGCTTTTGCTGGAACTACTCCTAGTGTAAGGTCTTTTAGATATTTAAAAAGGCTTCCTGATTTAATTATGGTTGGATTTGATGAATCAGTTAAATGCCCAGATAATTATTCTTATCAACAGCGTGATTTATTAAAAAGAGCTGCAGATATAGTTTCTCACCATCAAGGGCTTACTGATAGTGATGCACATATAAATAAACTTGCTCCATTTTATATAAAGGTTTATTTGAAAACGTATGGTAATCCACTTAAAACCGAGACGTTTATGATAGAAGAAAATGCTAGAAAAGCTCGTGAAAGGTTTGTAGTAATTAAATAAATATATAATTTTTGATAATTTTAGTTTAATTTTACTTGATTTTAGAGTTTTGTTATGCTAGAATTATCTTGTTGCTTGGGGAATTAGCTCAGTTGGTAGAGCATCACGCTTGCACCGTGAGGGTCAGGAGTTCGAGTCTCCTATTCTCCACCAAGATTGAATATGAAGAACTTGAAAAAGGTTCTTTTTTTGTTATAATGTATTTGTCAATGAAACTTGAATATAATAAAAAAAGGAAAATACTTAACTTTTGCGCGTTGAGTACTTGCCACGTTTAATGGTTTGCACCCAATCTTACGAGATTGAGTGCTTTTCTTTTTGTAGTCTTACTACTTTATTAATTTAAAGATTAAGGCTATAAGTAAAAGATTATTTATGATAAAAAATAAAATTGATTTATAATATTAAACCTTTGAACAAAAAAAGAATTGTCATCAGACAATTACTTTAAAGCTTCTAATAATTCTGCTTTTTTCATTGAAGTGTAACCTTCGATGTTCTTTTCACTAGCTAATTTTTTAAGTTCAGCTACTGTTAATTTAGATAAATCTGTAGTTTCTTCTTTAACAGTTTCTACTTTCTTTTCAGCTTTTTCTGCTTTTGGTGCTACACCATTATTAGCATTTTCAGCCATTTTAACTAGTTCAGCAAAATATTTAGGATTATCGATAGCTACTTCAGATAGCATTTTACGATTGATTACAATTCCTGCTTTTTCTAAGCCACCAATGAACTTAGAGTATGAAATGTTATTTTCACGACACGCAGCATTGATTCTTGTAATCCATAGTTTTCTGAAGTTTCTCTTATTTTGTTTACGATCTCTAAAAGCATAAGCTCCACTATGGAATGTTTGTTCTTGTGCTGTTTTATATAAACGATGTTTACTTCCGAAGTAACCTTTAGCAGCTTTTAATACTTTTCTTCTTCTATTTTTAGATACGTTTCCGCCTTTAACTCTTGCCATTTATACCACCTAGATAACAGATTTTAATCTGCTAGCTTCTCCTTTCGCTAATACTCCCTTACCTCTTCTTTGTCTAACAGCTTTACTAGTATCTTTACCAGTTTTATGATTTCCACCAGACACTTTATATGTTAGGGTTCCATTTTTCTTTTTCTTTAATATTTTACTTGTAGCCTTATGTGTTTTTTGCTTTGGCATAAAAATTCCTCCTTATTTTTTTGGTGCTAGTATCATTGTCATTGTTCTACCTTCAAGTTTAGGTGCTGATTCTATTTGAGCTACTTCTTCTAGTTCAGTAGCAAGCTTCATAAGTACATCTTTACCTAACTCAGTGTGAGCCATTTGACGTCCTTTGAAACGTAGGGTTGCTTTAATTTTGTGACCCTTCTTTAAATATTCTTCAGCATTTTTCTTACGGGTATTGAAATCTCCAATATCAATGGTAACTGAGAATTGGTATTCTTTCATATCTCGGTTGTTTGCTCTTTGATTTTTAAGAGCTTCTTTTTGTTTCTTTTGTTTTTCATAGCGATATTTGTTGTAGTCCATGATTTTACCGACTGCACGCTCACTATTACCACTCATAAGAACTAAGTCTAAACCAGCATAATTTGCTAATGTTAGGGCATCTTGTAATTTTTTAGTTCCCATTTGTTCTCCGTTTGGTCCAATTACCATTAATTCGCTTACTCTAATGTTTCCATTAATTGGTAAGTCATCTTTTTTGACATTTGCTATACTAATACACCTCCACACTTATGCATCAAAAAAGTGAATACAATAGTATCCACCATAAAAACCAGTTTGCGGCTTTTTACCTACTCGCTTATTTGCAAGTCAGGTGGATGTGGATACATCGCTTTCCTTTTAGACACGAATATTATACCATTTTTATACGTCTTGTCAAGTAATATTATGGCTGTTTTATTCGTTTTATGCATCTTTTAGGATGTTTTCTAGAGTTTCTTTAGTAAGTTCTTCTTTATTTCCATATTTATCATAGATTACTTCTTCTTCTGGATTTGTGATTAATCCTAAGTTTAGAGCATCTACCGATTTTCTAAAGATAAGCACATCACTATACTTTTTTATAGAGTCTTCTAGTTCTAAATGTTCTACTAATTTGAAGTCATCAATGATGAGAACCTTTGATTTATTTAACTGGCTTAAAGCAATAAAGCTTTTGGTATCTTCTTTTATATTTTTACCAATTGATAAACCTTCGACTTCTTTTTGAGTAATAATAAGTTTTTTATAGTTATATAGATTACCTACATTAAAGAAGTCACCAAAGTTATAGTCGTTAAATGTTTTGTTTGTGTTATTTACTTTTACTCCCATGAAATCACCAGTTATATTATAAATAATTTTATAGAAAAGTGCCATACTATTTTTAGTGATATTATGAATGTTTTTAAATATATTAAGGAAACTTTTAAAGATACCCCTGATTTGATTGAAAGAAAAATTAAATATTCTTTTTTTCATGTTTATATTTATTATATAGAAACAATATGTTCTTCTGAACATGTTAATAATTTTATTTTAAAGAATTTAACTAATCCGAATGGATATAGACGAATTAAAGATATTTTAGCAAGTCCTAATTTTAAAGAGATCGATACTGGACAGTTAGAGTTTTATTTATATAATGGATTTACAGCAGTCGTTTTTAGAAATAAAATTTATGTTGTAGAAACGAAAGCTAATCTTGATAGATCGGTGAGTTCTCCAGAGATTGAGCAAGATTTATATGGAGCTAAGGATGCTTTACTTGAAAATTATCAAAAGAATATTGGGTTAATTAAAAGAAGACTTAAATCTTCTCATTTAAAAACTAATGAATATAAACTTGGTAGGTTTACGCAGACTGCTACTGGGGTATTATATATTGATAATATTACAGATATGAAGCTTGTTAAAAATGTTGATGAGCTTCTTAATAAAATAGATACAGATTCAGTCATAGATGTTGGCGAGTTAAAAAAATATTTAAATAAAGACAAAGGAAATATTTTTCCACCAACTAAGCTTACGGAAAGACCTGATGTGATTGTTAAAGCACTACTTGATGGTAAGGTTGTTATTGTTATGGATACATCCCCTTTTGCAATTATTCTTCCGGCTGTACTTGCTGATTTTATTAATCCAATTAGCGATAAATATTTATATCAAAGAAATGCGAATAATTTAAAAATTTTACGAATGATTTGTTTTTTCTTAACGATATTTACACCAGCATTTTATATAGCAATTATTACTTATAACCAGGAGACTATACCAGCTAGTTTACTTACTAATTTTATTACACAAAATGAAGGCATTCCCTTCCCTGCTACAATTGAAACATTTTTTATGTTGTTTATTTGTGAGATGCTTAGAGAAAGTGATATAAGATTTCCAAGTAATTTTAGTTCTTCAATAAGTATTTTGGGGGCCCTTATTTTGGGTGATGCAGCAGTATCTGCTAATATTGTTAGTCCAATTATGATTATTATTACGGCTCTTACGTTTATTTCAAGTATGATATTTAGTAATGTTGAGCTTAGCGGAGCAATAAGAATATGGCGTTTTATTGCGATGATTATAGCATCTTTCTATGGACTTTATGGAGTAGCTTTGGCATTTATTTTCTTTATTGTTAGTTTATCTAGTTTTGAATCTTTTGGTCTTCCTTATACGTTTCCGGTTGTACCATTTAGTTTACCTTATTTGAAAGAAACTCTTTATGAAAGTGATGTGCATGATAATAAAAAAAGAAGTAGATTTTTAACTAAAAATATTAGAAAGCAGCGATAATATGAAAAAGGTATTAATAATTATATTTTGTTTATTTATTAGTGGGTGCAGTAATTATAGGGAGCTTAATAATATTGCGGTAGTTTCTGCTATTGGTATTGATTATAAGGATAATGAGTACGATGTTAGTGTTGTCATTAAAGATAATACGAAGGATGGTGAAAATGAAACTACTTTGTATAGTTATAATGGAAAGAGTCTTAATAGTGCTTTGCAAAAGATAAGTTTAATCGTTGATAAGACACTTTATTTTATTGATCTTGATGTTTTAGCAATTAGTACTAACGCTGCAGAAAAGTTAGATAGCATTATGGATTATTTATCTAGAGAAAATAATGTTGGAATAAATTTTTATATACTTTGTGATGATAATTTTAAAGATAGTGTAAGGTTTATGCAAGGTAATAAAGAGTCATATGGGGATTATGTTAAAGGTATTTTACAAGATGATTATAATAATGTGGTAAGAACTAAGTATACTCCCTTTTTGCAGAAGTATTTAAGTCCTTATTATGATGTTATTATTCCTTATGCTTATTTTAGTGATGATAATTATTTAATTGATAAAGCACTTATATTTAAGGAAAAGTCTGTTACAGAACTTATAGATTTTAAAGATATTCAAATTTATAATATTTTAAAAAATAATAATATGTCTTATTTGTTTAGTGGAAGTGTGGATGATAAGGCCTATTCTTTTAAAGCGATGAAGGTTGAGTCTAAAATTAGTTATGATGATGGCTTTATTATTAAGCTTGATGTTAATGGGATACTTGATGAAATGGAAGATATTGATTTAAATGATAAAGCAGTGGTTAATAAAATTATTAAAGTAACTGAAGAAAAAATAACGGATGAGGCTAAAACTTTTTTAGATAAGCTTGTTAGTAATGATAGTGATGTTTTAGGTTTTAAAAAGATTTATTATAATAAGAAAAGAAGTAAACTTGATAGTATTAGTGATATTAAATACAAGATTGAAGTTAATGTTAGTTTGAATCGTAAGGGACTTATATTTTATTCATTGGGTGGTGAATATGAAAAAGATAAATAATTTTAATGTGTTACAGTATATGCTTTCCTTTGGACTTTTTATGGGTGCTGGATTATCTAATATACTTAATCTTGCTAAGGAAGATGTATGGGTATGCGGGATTATTGGTACGGTTATTGGATATATTATTTTATTTTTATTTAGTAAGTTAAATGAAAATTCTTTTAAGATAACTTCTTTAATAGCTAATATAATACTTCTCTTTTTTGGACTTTATAGTACGACAAAACTTATTTCTTCGATTTATTTATCTAATACACCTATTTATTTTATAATGATACCTAATATTTTACTTGTATTATATACAGTTAAGAAAGGTTTAAATTCTTTTTTAAGAGCTAGCTTTGTTTTATTTATATTTTTTATGATTCTAATGATTTTCTCTGCTGGGATGCTTGCACCTAGTGTGGATTTAGATTTTTTTAAACCAGTTTTAATTAATGGCGCTGGCAAGATAATTTTAGGAAGTATTAGCTTTGCTGTTACTAGTGCTTTTCCAATACTTTTAATGCCTAATTTTAAAGCGCAATATTCTTCTAAGTGTTATTTGTTATCATCTATTAACCTTCTTATTGTAATAGTGTGTACTTTTGGGAATTTGGGTCCTGAGATGAGTGAACTTTATAGGTATCCTGAATATATTGTTTTAAAGAGAATATCAGCACTTAATTTTATAGATAATGTAGAAAATATTTTATTTATGATTTGGATTATAGTTGGGTTTGAGTCATCGGTTACTAGCTCACTTAATATTGTAAAATTATATGGAAAGAAATTTTTTTATATAGTTATTTTGATCCTTTATGTTTTGATAAGTTTTTATTTGATAGATAGTTATAAGGTTATAGATTTTTTAGTTAGAAATTATTTAATTATATTGAGCTCTGCTATGGGAATGTATTTTTTAGGTAAATTAAAAGGAACTAGTCGAAAGTGATTCTAGTTCCATTTTTTCCTTGTAGAGCATTTAATGCTTCGTCAAGGCTTGTTATTATTGCAGTTTTGTCTTTCCTATCAACAAATTTCATGCAGGCTTCTACTTTTGGTAGCATGCTACCTTTAGCAAACTCACCATTATCTATGTACTCTTGTGCTTCTTTTAATGTCATTTGAGTAATTTCTTTTTCGTTTTCTGTTTTATAGTTAATGCATACTTTTGGTACTGTGGTTAGTATTAGAAGCGTGCTTGCATCAAGATTTTTTGCTAGAAGTGATGAAGTCATGTCTTTATCAATTACGGCATCTATTCCAGCGTAGCCACCTTTTTGAAGAACTACAGGAATGCCACCTCCACCGCAAGCAATTACAACGGTATTTTGGTTCATCAGTTTTTTTATAGCATTTAGTTCAAGAATTTTTATTGGATTTGGTGATGGTACTACTCTTCTATATCCTCTTTTAGCATCTTCTACCATTACATAGCCTTTTTCTTTAGTTATTTTATCAGCTTCTTCTTTTGTATAAAATGGGCCGATTGGCTTTGTTGGGTTATTAAATGCTTCATCGTTTTTATCTACTTCTACTTCTGTGATAATACATGCACAGTCCTTTTTTATTTTGTTAATATATAATTCTTTACTGATGGCTCTTCCTAGATGGTAACCGATGTAACCTTCACTCATTGCACCACATTCTGCAAAAGGCATTTGCGGAAGTGATTCAGTTACATTTCCAGCGTGCATAGCTAGAGCAATCATACCAACTTGTGGACCGTTACCATGGCTTACTACTACATCGTAGCCGGTTTTAATGATTTTTACGATGCTTTTTGCGGTTATTTTAGCATTTTCCATTTGTTCTTCAGGAGTTCCTCCTAATGCATTACCACCTAAAGCTATTACTATTTTTTTATTCATATAATTCCTTTCTTAAGAGAAAAAGCACTATTGTGCTTTATAATTCGATCTCTATTTTTCCTTCAAATTCTTTACCTTGATCTTCATCTTGTGCAGTTCCAGTTCCTTGAAGTTTGATTGTCATTGTATATTTGTGTGTTACTCTTGGAGCAATAATAACATCTCTTACTATATAGCTAGTACCTTGTGGAACAGTTTGATATCCTAAACTTGCACCGCCGTTTGTACCATCTATTTTATATTTAAGGTTACTTGATGTAAATGTATTAGTGTCGATATGAAGTTTTAAAGTATATTTTAGTGAGATTGTACTTAAATTTTCAACGTAGAATACTTTAGTTGGATATAAAGGTGGCATTCCCGGTTGATCATCTGGATATAAGTTATCAACAATCAGTTTTCCACCATCAACAAAGTTAATCATAAGTGTTGGAGTATTTGCTCCAGCATCTCCATTACCAGTTTGCCCTGTTGTAGCATCTCCTGGATTTATATTACCTTTATCATCTATAACACCATCTTCTGGTTTAATACAGTTTTCATCACATTTGTTATCGCCATCTGTGTCACACATAAGGTCACATTTCCCGTCACCATCTAAGTCTAAGTTTAAGTCTGGTATGCCATCTTTGTCAGTATCAATGTTAGTGTCTGGAACTCCATCACCATCTAAATCGATATTGATCTCTGGCCATCCATCACCATCTGTGTCGCAGTTTATTCGGCATTCTTTTGGATTTTCAGTGGCATCATTAATTATATTATAATCTGCAAAGCCATCATTATCGGTATCGATATTAAAGATTGCTTTTTGATTGTGTCTATAATCAACATTTAAGTCTGGTTTATCATCACCATTAGTATCTATATTGATATCGGCTTTACCATCTCCGTCTAAGTCGATGTTAATATCTGCTATACCATCACCATCTATATCTTTATTTAAATTAATTAAACTAATATATTTAATTCCATAGTATGTAGCTCCGATTAATGCAAAGAAGAATAACCAAATTAGAAATATTAGCAAACCGATTGGCACTGGTTTCTTTTTTACAACTTCAAAAGATAGGGTTAATTTATCTTTTGTTACTTTCAAGTTATATGGTAGGTATGTAAAATCATCTTTAGGATTCCATGTAAGTCTTAAAACTTTCATTACGTATTTGCGATCAATTTTAAGATTTTCACCATATATTTCTTCTAGTATTTGTTGAATTTGTTCTTTTTGCTCTTTATCAGTTTGTTCATTAAATTTAACTAAATCGATTTCTTTTCGTGACTGGCCAATTATTGGATTAGTTTTCTTTTTCTTACTCATAAGAGCCTCCTTCTATTTAAGTATAGAGATTGCTTTATCAAATCTTGATTTATTACTATCAAGGAATGTTTTGTATATTCCTTTAATACTTGTAATTTGTTCTTCTTTGTATTTTGTTGCTAATTTTATTTCTTTTTC
This sequence comes from bacterium, assembly GCA_030525085.1. GTDB lineage: Bacteria > Bacillota_I > Bacilli_A > RF39 > UBA660 > CAG-533. Next base: position 73,167 of record JAUNFK010000001.1, on the reverse strand, counting down.
AATTTCCTTTTTTAAATCTAATTCGTTTACATTAAACTTTCTTGCATATTGTCTTACTGATGAGATAATATCTGTTCCGTAAGACATTTTATCTTGTCCGCCACTTTTTACAGTATCTTCTAGAAGATTGTAGTTCATGTAATATGTAACGCCAAGATTTTTTTCTAGGTTTTTATAATTTAGAACTGTTTCTTCTTCTTCTCTTTTTATAGGTTTTTCAATTTGATATTTTTCTAGGAATTCCCAAAGTGCTAGAGCTTTAATGAAGTTTTGTTCTTTTAAGATAACGTTTGTCTTTCTAATTGGACTTCTAACTGGGGTTGCATTTGCCATGGTTTTCATGAATTTGCTAGCCATAAAGCCTTCTAGAATATCTTTAATGTTTTTGATTTTTTCATTACGTTCTTCAACTAGTTTAGGATCTTCTTTAGTCGTATCAAATTTATTAGCAGAAATGCTCATTGAGAAGTTAACGTCTTCTCCATTCATTTTAGTACTTGCTTCATATGTGATTCTTTTTTCTTCTTTGTTTTCTTGTTCTTCTTCTTGATATGTAAGTTGGTTTCTTAAGAAAACATAAAGATTAGTAATTAATGAATAGATAAATCTGTTTTCATAAAGGTCAATTGTTTCTTCTTTAAAAATATTAAGTAGTTTTAATGGTTTTACAGTGCCATCATCGTCTACTTCTTGAATTAACTGAGTATGAGTTGCTAAGTGTTTAATAGATTCTTCAGATACTTTTTTAGTTTTTTCAATAGGAATAATATCTTCTTCTTGAGCAATGAATCTTCTTGGATTACGAATGATATTATCAAGATAAGGGATGGATTCATTAAGAACATCAACCCATCCATAATCTACAGCTACTTTATTAACATTTTTTTTAGCAGTAAAAGTACCATTAGTCTTTTTTAAGAAAAGTTCTAAATCGTCTTTTGGAATATCTTTTACTAGTAAACTGAAATCCATATTCATGGTAACAACTCCTTACTTTCTATTATATTGTCTTTTTTAGTCTTTCTAGGAATGCTTTACATTCAACCATTTTATTTTCACCAAATAATTCATCTAAGTAAGCTTCAAATCCGTCAATTTCATTACGAATATAAGCTAAGTTTAATTGGTCAAATTTTCTTAAAATTTTATTTGCAATTAGGTAGTCTACTGCAACAATTTCTTCTCCACCACAAGCAATATATGCTGGGACGAAGTCTTTTAATTGTTTTACGATACGATTACCAAATGCTAAACGGAAGTGTTCAATAACATAGTCATCCATTTTTGCTATTTTATCCATTGTTTCTTTACTTACTGGGTGCTCTGCTCTTGCTTTATCAAATAATGATAGGAAGTATTTAGCGGTGATGTCTAGAGCATCAGTTTTAGGGGCATCGAAAGCAACTCCTTTAGTATCAATGTTGATTGGCATAGCACGGTCATATACTTTATCAGTAATCATGAATGTTGAGTCATCGTTATTGATTGTACCGATATACCACATGTTATCTGGAATTTGTAAACGTCCATTATCAATTAATTTAGGGTCATTATCCCAAGCGTTTGGAACTAGTTCTAATACCCATTCATCTGTACTAGGCAATTCTAGAATAGATAGCATTTGTGCGAAGTAGTATTCAACACGTGAGATGTTCATTTCATCTAATAGAGTGATGAAAATGCTTGGATTGTATTTTGCTTCATACATTTTTGTTAATACTTCTGTTTCATTGAAACGTTTTGTAAATTCGTTGAAGTAACCAAATAGTTCTGTACTATCTCTCCATGATGGTTGTACACTTGCGATAACTGCTTCATTTTTGATGAAGTTACCAAATGCATATGCTAGTGATGTTTTACCTGTACCAGAAATACCTTGTAAAATAATTAATCTGTTTGATGCAAATGATGCAATATATAATCTAATTAAATCTATTGAGTAATATAGTTTCATTTGACTAGCTGAGTAGTTTCTAAACATTTCACATAGACCTTCTAGAGAAATTGTTTCATTAAGCACTGGAGCAACATAGTCTTTATATTTTTCATCAATTTGAGTAAGTTTGAAGAATCTGCTTTCTCCTTCACTAAGTTTATTAGTGATGTTTCCATCTTCATCATATTCAACGCCAGCATTAGGATCAGCCATTTCCATGTATTTTTGATTTTCGTTTCTTAGGCGAATTACATCATTATTTAGGCTTTCAATTTCTTCAACTAGTTTTTCATGATGAGCTACGTTATGACGCCATTTAATTATTCTTCTAACAAGTAGGAATATTAATAGTGCAATAACAGCAAATAGTATGATAAGTGCAAGTACACCTAGAATAATTACTATTGTGCTACTTCCCTTTCCTTTATATTCTTTGATAATGTCAAAGTATGTAGCAATATTAAATATTTTTACTAGTGCAGCACCTATTGCTTTGAAAAATGCTACTAGTCCGCCAAAGAATGGCTCTAAAAATTTTAGAAAAAACTCTCCGTTAATTCCCATATTTTCCTCTTCCCTTCTAATCTATGAGCAGACGTGCGTCTGTTACGATGCCATCAAACTCTTCTTTTATTATATTAATATCTAAGGTTTTCCATTTAGATATAATATTCTTGTTGTTATCATAGAATTCTTTGCTAACCAAGTAATTCTTAGCGTCTTCTATAAGTTTTCCAGATGTAGCTGCACTACTACGACTACAGTAAATGTAGAAATCTAATTTGTATCTTGTAAGTGTGCTTATAATCTCTTTAGTTGCTTCGCCATAATTTATTAATATTTTAATATTTTTATGTAATTTATTATCTTTAAATAGTAGGCTTAAATCTTTAATGTTTTTCTCATTATCTAAGAAGCTTTTTCTTAATGGTAAGAATAATGTCTTAAATGGTTTTCTTATTGAGAATAGTTTAAGTAGACTAGCTACCATAAGATTTGCACTAATAAGAGCGAAAGCATCATCTACACCTAGGTTATCATAGATATCTTTTACCGCGTATTCATCATATTTATTTAAGTTAGGTATGCGATAGTTATATTGTGCTAAGTAGTAGATGTTTTCTTGTGATATATCAATATATTTATTAAATGAGCTAACATTAGTTAAAGATTCAAAGAATTTTCTTTCTCTTTTAACGTTTTCTTTAACTGTATTTAAAAGGTTATTTGTTTCTTTTTTACCATTGTCTATTAAACTAATATATTTTACTTTGTTTGCTTCATTGATAGCACTTATACAAAGTGTGCTATAGTTGTTTTGATTTTTGGTAAATGGACTAGTTAGAATATCAATGTAATTTGCTATTTTTAAAATAAAACTTGCTAGGATAATGCTTTCTTTGTATTCAGCTATTTTTAGGACAATGTTCTTTTTAATAAGATAGTTTATAATACTCATTGTTTCTTCTTCTAGGTCAAAGTTTGTTATTTCTTTTTCATTTAAAAAACCTTTTACTAAGTATTTATTTAGTGGAACAGATTCAGTATATCTATTTAAATAGTCTTTGATTACAAATGGCCAGAAGTCGTTACGTAATCTTTGGTTACTAAATAGTTTGTTATCTTTAATTCCTATTATTTTACTTAGAGCCAAGGCATATTCGTTTAATGTTCTTACTTTATAATTAAAATATGAACCATATAAATCGCATATCATCTAACCTACCTCTATTCTATTAAAAATTATAACAAACTTAGTTTTTTTTTGCAATAAGATTGTAATAAAAAAAGAGATATTAATTAAATAGTTTTGGGTAATAAAAAAACTAGTTATTCTGATAAAATAACTAGTTCCAGTTTTAAAGAATGGATCAATATAACATTATCAGTATTATATTTACCACTTATCTTTTGGAGTATTCTTTCTCCGTAACAATTGTTATGTCTATCGCAGATAAGACTTATATTTCAAAGCTTCTATGCTATTTGTATATATAAGACAATTATACCTATATCTTAATGACTAAGTAACACTTTAATTTTGGTAAAAATATTACTTTTAATTGTCTGATATAAAAGTACATTTTTTATATGCATTTCTTTAAAATACACACAAATCATTGTTCTAATATATACCCTTTACTATTAGACAATTTTATTGTACATTATTTTATTTAATGTGTCAATATTTTTTTTAAAATTTTATAAAATAAAAAATGACTTAAATTAGTCATTTATTACATGCTACTTGTAAATAGCATTAAGATTGAGATAATAAGTAATACCATTACACCTACTCCGGTTGAAATAAGCATTACCATTGTTTTACTTTCCATCTTTTCTAAACGTTCTTTGTATCTTGTTTCACGAGCTTTTTGTTGTAGGTTAGAAATATTTCTTGAGAAAGTTAATAATTGTTCTTGTTTTCTTTCTTGACTACCTAAGCTAAGTCTGTAAAGCAAACGCATCATACGCATAGAATCTCTTACTGGGAAGTCTTTTGCAAATTCCATGTATGGGTTGATTGTTGAGTCTCCAGCATTGATCTTTGCAATTAATTCATTAAGACCACTTCTGAATATTTGTGGTGCTTCATCGATTGATTTACCTAGTGCTACTGGTACTGTGTAGTGTTGTACAAGTATTTCTAAGTTTTTTAAGTAGTATGGAAGCATAACATCTATTTCATGTAAGTGTGCTTTGTAATGTCTTTTAAGTTTAAGGTAATTTAGTTTATATACACCATAACCAACTACTACTGAAAATATACAGTTTACGTAGCTTAACTTTGAGATAAAAGCAAATATTAATAGGAATATAACGATAAGTCCATTTTTTAATCTTGCATTAAATAGGGCTTCTACATCAATTGAATCACCATATTTAGCTTTAGCATAGAAGTCATAATCTTTTTCTTTTAGTTTTTTAAAGATATCTTGGTTGTCCATAATAAATTTATTGGTACTAATGCTGCCATTGTACTCTAAAATTATATATAATATGATACCAAGTATCATAACTTCGATCATCATCGCTACTCACCTCCTGTATTTTCGTTATAGTATTTTTCACCATCTAATAAGAAGTAAGTATTTATTAAAATGATTCCATGGAGTAATACCACTACATACCATCTATCAAGCATTGAAATATAGCTTTCTGTTCCTAGAAGGAACTGAGTAAGCATAACTAATAAGTAAAGTGCAAAACCGAATGTTAAGAATTTTTTGTGATATTGGTCTCTATCCATTTTATCACGGTAAACACCTTCAACTAGCATATCGATATCTAATAACATGTTATCTAGAGATTCTCCTGAATCTTTTGCACCTTCTCTTGTGATTTGTAAGAATAATTGATGCATATTTTTAACCATATAGTATGGATATTTTTGATTGAAATAGTTAATTGATTCTTCAATTGTACCATTTTGGTAACTTAAATCTATCATAAGTTTTACGTCATCTAGAACAGGATTTTCTAATACGCCGGAATCTCTTACACCTTCTAAAGCCTTAACGAAGGATTGAGTTGTATTAAATTCCATGATAACGTTTGTTGTATATACTTGAATTTGCTCGAATAAGAACTCACTATAAATTCTTTTACATCTTAGGAATGCTAGATATGGAATAAATGCAATTGCTGCTACTCCATATACTATAGCCCAAATAATACTATAGAAGTATAGATAAGCGATTCCTGCCCCTGCTGCTCCAAATATAACAACTTGAGTAACATATTGCTTTGTTGTATATTCTTCTCCTAATTCGATTGATTTTTCTCTTACTGTTTTAAAACTATATGGAGCATATTTATCATAAAGTCCTGTGACTTCTTTTGCTATAAATTGATATACACTTTCACCATCATTTTTACGATATGAGATGACGAATAAAGCAATTAATAATAATAGAACTAACTCCATAATTCACCTCCTTAGGCTGCAGCTTTTGGTAGTTCAAGGTCGTTTAAGTCGACTTGATTATTGGCTCCCCCATTATTTACATTTCCTAATCTAAATGTATCTGCAGGAAGCTCAACTCCCTGAATTGATAAGTAATCTAGAAGATATTTTGTTGGATTTTTCATTGCAAATGTTCCATCTATACTTTTTTTATAAATGATATTAGTGCATGGTGTATTACTTTCATCTACATAGAACTCAGTTACTTCCATGATTTCACGTTGGAATCTGCCAAGAGCTTTACTCATGTAACCTTTAACGTAGACACCAATTTGAACATATCTATGAATTGTAGATAAGAACTGGCTTACATCTTGGTTTGTTTCTAGTAGTGAGTACATACGCATTGGGATACTTGCAGCTTTATCAGCATGGATTGTTGATAAGATGTTGTGACCAGATGAAATTGAGTTACGTACGGCCATAACTGCTTCTGCACTACGAACCTCTGATAGTAAAATCCATTTTGGGTTTTGACGCATACAAGTAACAAGTACGTCTGAGTATGAAGCAATGTTATTTGTTTTCATTGCAACGATATCTCTTGTTGGGAAAATTCTATCTAAGTGAAGTTCTAATGTATCTTCTATTGTTATTATTTTTTCGTTTTCTTTAGTATGACTTGCTAAATATTTAACAAGTTCTGTTTTACCTGAACCAGTTTCTCCTGATACGATAATATTGCAGTGACCTTCAACACATTTCATTAAGAAATCGTGTACTTGAAGTGTACAATATTTTTCGTTTAGAAGTTTGTCTTTATTTAAACGGATTTTTGCTGGTGTTTTACGAATAACGCAAGCAATTCCATTTGTGGCAATACTGTCATGAACAAAGTTAAGACGAAGTTCTGCACTTTCAGCATCTAGAAATGGATGAGCCATGTTAAATGTTTTACCCATTACGTTAGAACATTGGAAAGCAAGTTTTTCCATTAGCGGATTATTGATTTCTGGTCTAATTACTTGATAAACACCTTTGTCTAAAGTTTTTAACCAAACCTGGCCACCATTACTATATGATACGTCGGTTACATTATCGTCTTCTAAAAATTCTTTTAAGGGTCCAAAATCTATCTCTGAAAATATAGCATCTGTCATTTTGCCACCTTCTATTCTCCAGATTCATTTGTATTACTATTTGTGCCGTCTCCTGTAGTTGTTGTAGTATCAGGAATATAAGCTGTTTTAGAAAGAATAAAGTCTGTAATAACTTCACTAGCTACTTGAGTTGCATTTGGATTTTCTGTGTAGTTTGCATTTCTTGGTACTGGAACAATAGCTATTGAGTTACTACGAATATAATCTGCTTTCTTTAAAAGTAAGAACATATCATTTGGTACTGCGAAAACTAATTCTGCTGGTTGAGAATCTTTTGATTCTGATGAGAATACGCTTTTACCGCTTGAATCTTTTACAGCAATTACTTTGATACTTTCAATCATTTTTGCAAACATTACTTTGTTATCATCATCGATTGCTTTGAAGTATAGGTCAATATAATCGTTTGGCATGATACTATTAGCATATGTTAAGTGTGAGTTTACTTCTAAACTGTATACTGTGTATCCTTCTGGAATATTACGTACAATATAGTTTGGTAATTGCTCTTCTGTCATTAATTGGCTCTTATAAAATAAGCTTCCTTCTGGAATAGTTGTATCATATGATACGTATTTTCCAACAACTTGGTTATTAGCTGTAACTAAGTTAGTTGTTGAATCTACCATACTTTTACTTACTTTAACACTACCAATCATTTCACTTGTTATAAGAGTGTTAGCAGCTATTTCTTGTTTAGCATAAGGAACACTTTTTGGTTCGATTGCTTGTTTAACACGCCAGTTATAACCAATATAAAGTACTGCTATACCAGCAAGTACACCTATAATAGTAACTGTGTTTTTATTTCCTAAAAATCTTTTAATTCCAACTAGAATATTGTTCATATAAATCCTCCATTTTATTCTTCTCTATGATAAATTAATTATAACAATATTTTTTTTTTAATTCAAGCACTCCAAAAGAAAAAAACTTGCATTTAAGCAAGTTTTAAATTTTAACCAATTGCAATGTATTCTACTACACTTGAATTTACTACATCCCAAGATTCAGAGCGGAAACCTCTTCCATTGTATCCATCATAGAATAAGAATGTATTTTTTTCCTTGTCATAGCCATATATTACTATGTAATGGCCGCCATTTGTGCTTTCGAATCCTGTACCTTGTTTTGTATATCCTGAAGGCAAAGCAACCATAACTAGTGATCCGCTATCTAGGGCATTATAGATATCATCAGCAAATCCTGTTCTTCCTCCATTAAGTCCGCCACCTTTTGATGTTACTGAAAGTCCAGAATTAGAAACAATTGACGCAAAGCTTGAACTTGTGTAGTTACCATTTGAACCACACCATGTGCTTCCTCTTGTTGCATTACCATTTGTTGGACCATTAAGTCCCATGTCACTCATTTTTTTGAATGTTGCAGCAGCTAGTTTTTGGTCAGATGAACCGCTACCAGTTATATTATTTGTATTATATCCACCATTTGATAAATAATTTGTTAACTGACTTGATTTACCTTTTGAAGATATAATTGAAACTAATGATAATGGTCCACAAGCACAACTCATTTTTATTTGTGTTCCGTTATATGTAAATGTTTGATTTGGATTTTGCTGTATTCCATTAAATGTTAGCTTTATGCTTTTCTTTTCTCCACTATTGTTTTTCTTTGTAGTTGGTGAAGTGGTTCTGGCATTATCATCACTTATTTCACAATTTGTACATTTGTAATTTTTAGGGAATGAGTTATCTTCCTGTGTATTTGGAGTTCTTAAATCTTCTAAAATTGCATCTAATTTATTTACTACTGCGTAAGAGTCAGTTGTTCCTTCGATTGTTATATCTCCAGTTGTAGTTGCAACTTTTACACTTACTTTTGGTGGAGCCTCATAAATATCATAAAATGAAATATCATAATTTTTATTAATATTTATAGTCTCTGAAAATCTTCTAATAAAGTTTTCAACGAATTTTTCTTTAATAATTCTTATTTCACCGTATTTACGGTAATGAGCTAAATCTAATGAGTCACCCATTGCCGCATCGGTTATTTCTTTAATTAAGTATACGTCTTGTTCATTAGTTGTGGTGTAGTTTTGTAAAAGAAGCATAACACTTAGAATAAAGATTCCTAGTATAATTAACCAATAACCCCAAAGACTTTCTTTCATCTTCTACACCTCCCTTATGGACACAACTTATCTGGACAATCTTCCAGTTCTGGATACTTACCATTTAGTCCACTAATGCTATCCATTGTTCCAACTTGAAATTGTCCATTAACATAATATTTATATTTACTACGGCCACTTGTATCTGTTGCATATTCTGTTACAAATGAACTTGTACATTCTTTACCATAATCATTGCAACGTAAGTTGAAATCGTAGTAATTTGATGATTTATTTGATTTTTTAATTTCTTGCATCATACTTGTTGATAATTTAAATCTATATTCTAGATTTTCTTTTGTGTAATCATCGTAAGTTGAATCTTTTGCACCAAGCTCGTTAATTCGTGACTCAGCTGCTTTACCTTTTGGATTTGACCAGTTATTTCCTAAATCACCGGAATCATCTCTGTTATTTGGGTCAATATCTGTTAGATTAATTGGTCTATAAATATATTTTGGCTTAAAGTCTTCGTCATCTTCACATGTTAAACAATCTCTTTCATAGATTACTTCTCTATTACAGTAAATACATTTACTTGAGAAGGCATTTGAAGTTATACCGTTTGATGTGTCTGTGAAATCTGATTTATGTTCTTCTAGATATTGATCTATACGATATTGAACATTACTTTGATTTTTATTGCTTCCCGATGGTTCAATTTCTAGATGTCCATTATTTTTAATAGTAAACCATGTTTCATATTCACCTTGGTAATTTGTAATCTGAACATTAAATACATAACCAATTTCGATTGTATTTTGTGCATCAAGAACTTCTTCACTTACTTTAAATAAGCCTGTAGGAACTAAACTATAATATGCTTTTTCTGGTCTATAGTAAAGCTTTATTCCTTCGAAGTTTCTTGTGTAATTGTGATTTTCATTGTCTGTTTCATCAACATCTTTAAATGGCTCATTAACTTTGAAATCACCACCACCATATATAGGGCCTTCATACTCGTCGCCTTCACCTTTGTCGTAGTCAACGCCTTTCCAGCTTCCACTAGTTGATGTTGGATTAGTTACTCTGGTACTTACATTTGGAAAATACTTTTCTGCTTGATCACTTATAACCATAGTAATATCTTCTGTAAGATATTTTGTTTGGCCACTTACTGAATCGTAATACTTTTGGTTGTAGTGGAATGTTAAATCCGGTTCTAAAATATATTTCCATTCAGAGACATATCTTTTAGAAGCATCTTGACATTGTGTTTTTTGGTCCTCGAGGTCTTCTCTCTTTCCCTTTGCGGTTTCATAAAGACCTTTTTTAGTACTTGCTTGAGGGTCTTCTGGTTTTGCTACGTAGTCGTCACAATTTGAATTGCTGTACCATTCTACATCTTCTGGGTCTATAGAGTTTTCGTCATATGTTCCGTAATAATAAGTTTTTTGAGTACTTCCTTTATAATATACGGTGTCTATTTGTTCTGTTATTGTCTCTGTACATCCATCTGATCCATCTTCACACTTTACTGATACATCATGAGTGTAGTCACATTTTGTGTTTACTTTGTTAGCTATTGCATCGTCTATTGCGTCTTGAAGGTTAGCTGCTTCTTGCCACGTTGTGAAAGCTTCTTTTTCTGCCGTTAATGCTTCTTGATAGTCTTTTTTCCATAATTTATATGCTGTGTGGAATGTTGAATAGATTTTTCCATCAACGTATGGTTGTAAGTATTGTCCATCTGATCCTTGTGCAAATACAAAGAATCTACCACTTGTTGCTGTTGTTGTTGTTGGATAGTACATATGATTTTCTTCACTTGTATAGATTTTACAATAGTTGTTGTTTTCTAATTCACTTGCGAATTCATCGTCTCTCCAATATTGTAGGTTATTTTTAGTTAATTTTCCGTACTCATCGGCATCTGTTTCATATGCTTTTTCCCATTTATAAACTTTACTCATTGTTGCGTCCATAGATACTTGTTTTACGTATGAATCAATATTTATTCCTGGTATATTTCCTTGGTGCCCTTCACATGAACCAGCGCCACATTCTTGTTTTAAGTCAACTATATCTTCACCGCCACAGTTTGCTACGAATACTTCCATTTCTTCGTCTGTAAGTTTGCTTGTATCGATATCAGTACAGCATCCTTCATTGATGTAATCACCAATACTAACTTCAGTATCTCCTAATTTATAAATTCTATCTCCTGAGTCGCTTACGTCTGTTTTACAATATGGTGGTATTTCTAAATCTATTTCTAGTTCAACTCTTTGTGGAGTTGTTGGCATTAAAGCTACCATTCTTTGATAGCAAATCTTACGTCTTCCTAGTATTGAGTATTCATTTATTCCTTGTGATTTTGTTCCGTAATCTCTTAAAATTGCTAGGTTATCAGTATCTAAAATATGGTATTTATCTATTTTTATAGTTAACAAACCCTTTTTCTTATTTTTTAATTGTTTAATATTTCCAGTTACTTTAACATAGAATGTAATTTCATTTTCACTGAACTTTTCAATTAAGTTGTCATTTAAATTAAAGTTTGATTTGCTTGTTTCTAATGTACATGTTAAGCCTTCAGTACATTCGAATCCTGTGATTGAAACTTTAGGATTTGTTACTTTCCATGTGTCATATCCTTCTCTGAAATCATCTAAACCGCCTAATTTAACTGGAACAATTTTCGTAAAATTATCACCATTAAATTCTGTTACAATTTCTTCGTCATGACTTAGTTCTGCTGTAATCTTATATTTGCTACCATCGTATTTAGTTGTTGAACTTGCTGTTTTATACCATTTTTTTACTAAATCATATTGGCCGTCTTGTCTTAAAGCAACTCCAGAATATGATAGTCCTTCTAACTGTTTGTATATGTTTCGATATTCTTCTAAACCGGCTTGCAATCCTACACTACATCCCCAGTCAGATGCTGGAATAATATTATATCCTTGTCTTGTAACTAACGCTCTCATAACAACGTTTGCAGCTTGTAAGTATTTTGTAAAACATGAATCTAGATTTGAACATGCTCCATTATTGTAATCATAAACTGCAGCATTTACTAGAGAAACATACATTCTTGCTAACATACTATCAAAACTAGAATTACTTGGATTAAGTGGTCTAGCGTAGTTGTAGCTTGAACCTGTTGGTGATGTTAGGTTAGCGTCTATACAATATAAATTTTGTTGTTTTTCATTTATGGTTCCATTATAGTTGTAATAAACAGCTTTATCGCCATTGGTTAAGTTATTGTATGATGGGTCAAATGAAGTTCTACCAATATATACTCCACTATCAAGTTTACAATAACCTTCGCCTGTCATTTCTTTTCCAGCACATATTCCTGAATTGCTGTCAGCGTTTACTCCTATCGTAAGAGTAAATATGCTTAATATTAATACCAAAACCTTTTTCATAATACTCTCTTCTTTCTATAAATGATGTAAGCACCGGCTCCGGCTCCAACAAGTACCACACCACCAATAATGTATAAATAGTTATTTTTTAAGAACTTAAGGAAACCATTTCCCGTAGGATTATCTGGATTTGTATTTGGTTTATCTATTTCATTTAAAAGCTCTTGTAATTTAGCTTCAGTAAATTCAAAATCTTTTGTTGTGTATTCTTCGCAGTACTGAACATCTGTGTGTTCTTTGCACATTGCTAGTGCTGCATATGGATTTACTCTTGGCTTTTTAAATGTCATGGTTCTTATTGTTTTTCCTGCACATCCTTCGGTTGCTGCATTAATTTTAATTGTGTATGTTATTACATCTCCTAAATTGTCACTAGTAAATGTATAAACTCCATTTTCTGTATCAGCGTATGTAACAGTTTTAGATCCTGTTTTTTTATCTTTGACACTTTCTGTAATATCCAAGGATAAATCCTCTGATAAATTATAAATTTTGATTTTAAATTTTGCAATTATTATCGTTGTATCTTCTGACCCTAATCCGTCTGGGTCTTCAAATGTAATTGGTTGTTCTTCTCTTGTTACTTCGTAGTTAGCTTCAACTAGTGCTGCTTCTTTATTTAAATTAGCTTGTTGTTTGTATGTGCACTCCGCTGCGTTAACATTTAAGGCAATTAAAAAAGGTAAAACCAACAAAGATTTTAAATATTTCACATATATCACCTATCCTGTGTCTAGTATAGCATATACAAATATCATTTTCAAACAATTTTCCTCTTTTTTATGTTAAAATAATATTGGCGGTGAGCTTATGCAAAAATTTAAATCTATAAAGATTTTGTTTATCTTTTTAATTGGAAGTGTTACTTTGGCAAAAATGCCGCTTTATGGTTCTTTATTTATTATTGTGCTAGTTTATTTACTTAATTTTAAGAGTATTAATGATGAATTTAAAAACTTTAAGGTTAGTAATTTAAAATTTTTGTTATTGGCAATTCCAATGATATTACTTAATTATTTATCATTGTTTTTGATTTCTAAAGTGACTAGTTTGCCACAAAATGAAACTCTTTTAAGAAGTTTAGTTACAGTTAGTCCATTACATTATTCGTTTGTATTTGGCGTGCTTTCGCCAATTAGTGAAGAGCTTACTTTTAGATATGGATTTAATGGTATTAAAAATAAATATGTATATATGATATTTACTTCCATACTTTATGCTTCATTTCATTTATCTGGCTTTAGTGAAATTCTTTATATTATTCCTTATTTTATTTTAGGTTTATTTTTTGCTTACATATATAAAAAAACGGATAGTATTGTTTATCCGATGATTTTACACATAATCAATAATTTAGTTAGTTTATTATTAATAATTTTTTAGAGGTGTGATATGAAAAAGAATGAAAAAAATAAGGGGCATGGTTTTATTAAATTTGTTTTGTTTTTAATTGTTTTATGTGCTGGCGTCTATTATTATGCAAGATATATTGGAACTACTGGTTTAGTGATTAGAGAGTATGCAGTAGTTAATGATAAGATACCAAATAGCTTTCATGGGTTTAAGATTGTTCAATTTAGTGATGTGCACTATGGAATGACTACTTTTAGTGATGAACTTAAAAATGCAGTTGATACTATTAATTCTTTAAAACCTGATATTGTTGTATTTACTGGAGACTTAGTTGATTATCATTATGATTTAAAAGATGATGAAAAGAATGATATTATTAATATATTAAGTACACTGGATGTATCTTTGGATGTTTATGCAGTTACTGGTAATCATGATCAAAATAATAGTTATGAAAGTATTTTAAGTGGTGCTGGGATTAAATTGTTAAAGAATAATTATGAATATATATTTAATGGTACAAGTGAAAAAATGATGCTTATTGGTTTAGATGATTATCTTGAAGGAAATCTTGATTTAGATAGTGCATTTAATTTTGATGATGATAGTACTTATAAGATACTTCTTTCTCATGAGCCAGATGTGTTTGATAAATTACCAAACACTCCTAATTTAATGCTTTCTGGGCATTCACATAATGGTCAAGTTAGAGTCCCACTTGCTGGAGCAATTTATAAAACAGTTGGAGCTAAAAAGTATTATGATCCGGAATATACGTTAGGTGATACTAAGTTATATATATCTGGGGGTATTGGTACTAGTAAATATAAGGTCAGATTATTTGATAGGCCTTCGATAAGTTTATATCGCCTATATTCTAAGTAAACTCTTTTCATATAATACCATGAAAGGAGTTTTTATATGTATTATAATAATTATGGTTATAATGGGGCTGGTGAAAGACAGTTTTGGTTTCCCTTTTTACTTGGTGGTTTAGGTGGAGCTGCTGTAGTGTCTGCTGCTAGGCCAAGACCAGTTTATGCAGTTAATAATATGCCATATCAGTCCGCTCCATATCAAGGCTATGGTCAATATCCGCCTGCTGGTTATAATTATTATGGAGGATATAATTATTATCCGCCTTATAGATAAGTATCGTCTGATACTTTTTTTAATGTTAAACTAATTAATATCATATATGATAAAAGGCTGCTTCCTCCATAAGACAAGAATGGTAAGGTTATGCCAATTATTGGAAATAAGCCAAGGTTCATTAATACATTAATTATTAATTGAAATGTTAAAATTGTAATTAAAGAAATTTTGATATATTTATCACTTTGTTTATTACCTTTAATGTTTAGAATAAATAATGCGTATATTATAAGATAAATTATGCTTGGAACGATACCGATTTGAGATACTAGAAAAGTAAAAGCAAAATCGGTGGCACTTTCTGGAAAATAAATAAGAGTTCCCCTACCAAATAATTTTGATGATTTTAATGAGGAAATTGCTTGATTTCTTTGGTAACCATCTTTATTAATAAAGTTAGTAATACGGTCCATACGGTAAAATAATGATGACCCAAATAAGGATATAAATAACTCTCTTTTTTGAAAATATAGGTATAAAAATGATGAAGCTAAAGTGATAATTATTACTATACTAATTATATAAAACCATTTATTATATTTTTTCATAAAAGTGAATGCTAAAAATATTAGAATGTATATTAGTACTGCACCTGTATCTGGTTCTAGAAATACTAGTATTGAAGGAATAAGTGTTAAAATAAAACAGATTATAAATGTTTTAATATTCGAGTAGTTTTTAAGTGATATGGTTCTTAATGATAATATTAATGGGATTTTCATAAACTCACTTGGCTGAATACTTATTTTGCCTATTTTTATCCAGCTGGTGCTACCATTAATGTTAATACCAAAGAAATGGACACATATAAGCATAATGATACCGAGAATGTATAAGTACTTACTATTTTTTAAAATTATATCAATATTTATTTTAGTACTTAGAAAGATTATGATAAAACCAAGAATAAACCAGATAAGCTCTTTAATATAATAGTTTGAGTAACTTAGGAGCATTATTTTGGCATTATATAAATTATAAATACTATAGATCATTATTATAATTAAATAGATTAGAGTAAAATATTTTTTCTTCATATTTTTATTTTGGCTATAATAATGGTTTTTAGACATATATTTATTTAGGAGGTTTTATGGATTTACCTAAGTTATATAAAAATACTTTTGATGAAGATGAGCAAGTTGTGACGAGTTCTTTAAATAGGAGTGTTAAGAAGGCTTCTTATCCTTGCAGAGTTCATTTGAAAATTAAAGACTTTGATACTGAAAAAATTATTATTGGTGAGACTGATAATTATTATGTTACTAGTTATAAGGAAGTAATTAATAAAAAAGATATAAGTAAGTTTAATGTTTTGTGATTAAAAAAGTTATTCAGTGCAGAATAACTTTTTAGTTTTTATGTTTTTTAATATAATAATAGACTCCTCCACTAACTACAGCAGTAGTGATTATGCTTGTCCAGGCTTCACTCTTATATACAATTTCATCACTTTTATTGACTACTAGTTGATATTCTTTTTTAGTGCCATCTTCAGCTGTAACAAGAAACTTTACAATGTTCTTGTCGTCTTTTAAATCTTTATCTCCAGTAACTTCAAGTTTAGCATTTTCGTCTTCTAATACATATCGGTAAACTAAATCCTGAGTTTCTAATGGTACATTAATTTCGTCATTAAAATTTATTTCATAATTATTTATTAATACTTTAAGATTTGTATTATTACTGAGTGCTTCTCTTGTGACATTTAATTTATAAGTCTTTATACTTCCGTTTTCAGCAGTAACTTTTATTTCAATAATATTTTCGCCAATTTGAAGGTCTTTTTTATTTATTTCATAAGTTGCATTTTCGTCATTTAAAATGATATCAATATCTAGTGTTTCAGCTTTCGTTTTATAAGCCATTTCATCAGTTACAATAAGTTCTTTATTATTTATTTTAATATTTTTAATTCGGTTATCAGTACTTTTTCTTTTTGTTGTTGTTTCATTAGAGCTTGGGTAATACGAACCACCTCCATTATGGCAGTGATATTCGTTATATCTTAAACCATATTTTTCACAATTGGTTCTGCATGTATGACAGCCATATATATCTGTTCTGCCTGGGTGCGCATATGTTCTAAGTGGATTAATGATTAAGCACGCAATGAGTGTAATAGATATTTTTATTAAATTATTTTTCATTTTTAATATACTCCTTTTTAATCATTATTTTGAAATAGTACTTTTTCTAATTCTTTTATATCTTGTGACATTACATTAAATCCTGACTCTATTATATTAGTGTTTAATAAGTCAATGTTAAGCATTTTTAGTAAGTCTAATGAGTACTTGTTGCTTCCAGACGATAGAAATTTTATATAATCTTCTTTAGTTAGTGTCTTTTTATCAATTAGAGAATCTACTACTACACTTGCTATTAATAGTCCAGTAGCATATTTATATGGGTAATAGCTCCATCTATATAAATGGCCTAGTCTAGTCCACTCTACGCCGGCAATTTCGTCGTATGCGATATTACATCCATAATATTTTTTAATGATAGATAAATATTTTTGGCATAGAATCTCTGATGTTAATTCTGAATCTTTTTTTATGTTATATAAATCATTTTCAAGTTCTGTATACATAGTTTGTTTGAATACTGATGAAAAATAATTTTCTATTTCTTTGCTTAAATAAAATATCTTTTCGTCTTTTGTTTTAGCATTTTGGTATAAGTATCTATTTAATAATATTTCATTTACAATTGACGCTGTTTCGCCAACGAAGATTGTACTATCTTCATACATGAATGGCTGCTTTTCTTTGGATAAGTAATAATTAACAATGTGACCTATTTCATGAATCATGTTTTTTAAATCAATATAAGCACCTCTAAAATTCATAAATGAGTATGTATTCCAAGAGAAAGTTATTGATTGATGTTTGTTTTCGTCTAGCTCTGCATCGATATGACCATTAAATAATTTTTTTACAACATTAATGTATTTTTGGCCTAATGGTTTTAGGGCTTTTAAAATTATTTCTTTGGCTTCGTCTAATGAATATTCGATTTTTAAATTACTATTTATTGGAACTCCAAAATCGTATAAGTGAGGTGTTTTAATGTTAAGTAAATCAGTTTTGATTTTTAAATATTTTTGAATAATGTTTAAATTATCGTTTACTGATTTTATTAGTTTATTTATTATTAAAGGATTAATATTTTCTTCAAATAATGTTTTTTCTAAAACTGAACTATATTTTTCTAGATTGGAATTTAGAATTCTATAACCATATATTTTATTTAATATGCTAGCGAAATTATTTTTTTCTTTTTCAAATGAACTATTAACGGTAAGATATGTTTCTTTTCTAATTTCTCTATTTTCATCAGAAATATATTTAGCAAAATTTGCTTGTTTTATTTCTATATCTTCTCCATCAACTTTAATTGAGCCATATTTAGTGTCTCTTAATAAATTATTATATATATTTAATTGTTCATTAATAAGATTGTTGTTTTCTTTGATTTGTTTATTTATTTCGTCTGACTGCACGTGCTTTTCACTTCTAAAAAGGTTGTTTATTAGTAATTCATACAAATTTAGTTTCGGCTCTTCCTTTATGAAATGAGATACTTTTTTAGAACCTAAACTTAGTATTTTTTTGTCAATGAATTTTAATTCATCATTTACGTCATTGTTAAAAGCTTCAGCTATATTTTTTAGATTAATGCACTTTTCATTATTAATATTTTTATAATACATTAGTGAGCCATAGACTAGAATGTTATTAGTTTTTTCTTTGATATTCCATTTTTCGTCTAACATATTTAGTAGGGATTTAGAATTTAGTTTAGTGTTTTCGTATTTTTTGATATCATTTAGCATTACTTTTACATTTTCTATTTCTTTATAAAATGATTCTTCATCAGTAAATAATTCTTGTAAGTTCCATTTAAATTCATTCATTTTACATTCCTCCAGATCTATTAGTAATATTGTATCATGCTTTTTAAATTTTTTATAAATAAAAAAATCCCTGTTGGGATTCGTTTGTTAAATGGTGCTGAATGACTGAATTGAACAGTCCTCTGAAGCTTACCATGCTTCTGTTCTACCACTAAACTAAATCAGCATATCTGAATTATATCATATGTTTTTCTATAATAAAAGCCTTTTTAAAAGACTGGTTGGTGCCAGTCTTCTTATATTTTTTGGAAATGTAAAATAGTATTATATCAAATTAATAATTTTTAAACGTATTTAATAATTGTTTTTTATCTTATTATTTATCACCTTTTCCTTTCATGATTTAATGATATTATAGAATTGTGAAAAACGTGTGATTTTTTTAAGATATTTTTATGAAATTATTTTTCTGTGTAAAGTCTTTTGATTTTTGGTTCATTTGGAGTGTATCTATCTTGATTAATGCAGATTACTTCATTTCGTTTACCATCAAACATTGTTTTACTTGTCGTTCTTTCAACTTGTAATACGCCTTTTTGAATTAGTGGGTCTAGCATTGTTTCGTATAGTTCTTTAGGTCTTTTATGGGTATTATAGTAATTAAATAGTGTGGTAAAAGATAAAACATTTGCTTCACCTTTCATTTCTAGAAAATATGATAAAGTTTGGTAATCTAAGACACTTAATTTAGGTGAACTTTCTGAAATTTGATGAATTAGATATTCTTTTTCTAGTTCTCTTTTAGTTCTTGCTAGCATGTATCTTATAAAGTAACTAATGTCTTTTGATTTTTTGGTATCAATAAGCATTTTCTCATAGGCTGTTTTATCCATTGTTATACCTCTGTTAAAGATGATGAATGGATAGCAAGCGTTTTTCATTAAATACCATAAAGCAACTGTTCTTGTAGCTCTACTGTTAACATCAAAATATGGATGAATATACTCTAGGAAGAAATGCATAATGCAAGATTTGATGAAATAGTCAGTCATACATTCTTCATTAAATGGCTCGTTTATAAAATTTAAATAACTTTGAATAAAGCTTTCAATTAATTCTGGTGATACTCCTTTATCCATTGTGTCGTCGATGCGTCCATTAAATAAAATATATACATCGTCCTGTCTATAATATTTTCCCATTCTTCTAAGGTCACTTTCACATAGTAGGCCATTACTTAAGATTTTGTATAATTCAGCAAGGGACTCTTCAGTGATGTCATCATGGCTTAGAATATATCTATATCCTTCGTAAAGATTGATGATTTGTCTTCTTTGTTTTTCATCTTTAACTTTACTTGCATCGTTTATAACGCTTTGAATAAGGGTGATGTCATCTCTTATTCCTTCTAGTGTATTATTAGCTTTTATTTCATGTGTCAGCATTACTTTTCTTGCAAATTCATGTGAGTTTAAGAATTCTTCACCTTTAAGGAAGTCTTCTGTTTCTTCTTTTAAAGCCGCGTATACATCTTTAGAGATGCCAAAGTAGCCGCCTTTTTCATGTGGTAAGTTTAGTTTTGTCATGAGTCCCCTCCTTTCGCGAATTGTATTATATCATATAATAAAAAAAAGACAACTTTCGTTATCTGTTTTGTAGTTTGTAAGCTTCTAGTAGGTTGTTTGCTAGCATTGCGATTGTTAGTGGGCCTACTCCTCCAGGAACTGGTGTTATATATGAAGTAATATCTTTAATGTTATCAAAGTCAGCATTTCCATATAGTTTACCATTTTCGCGGATTATACCAACATCTATTAGGATGCTACCTTTTTTTACCATGTCTTTAGTAATTATGTGTTTTTGGTTTGTTGCACCAATTAAGATGTCTGCTATTTGACACATTTCTTTTAAATTTTTGGTGTGTGAATGGCAAAGTGTTACAGTAGCATTCTTATTTAGTAACAGATTATAAAGTGGTTTACCTACGAGGTCACTTCTACCAATAATTACGGCATTTTTTCCATCAATATCCGCATTTATTTCTTCTAGAATTTTCATGACACCAAGTGCTGTACATGGTATTAATGATGTTTCGCCTTTAACTAGTTTAATTATATTTTTATTTGTTAGACCATCTACGTCTTTTGATTCGTCTATTGTATTAATTATTCTATCTTTATTAAAGCCTTTTGGTAGTGGTAGCTGAACAATTATACCAGTTGTATTATCATTATTTAACTTATTTATTAAGCTGATAATATCTTCTTCTTTAGCGTCACTTGCAAATGTGTAGTGTTTAAAGTTCGCACCAATGTTATTGCACATTTTTTCTTTTTGTTTAACGTATACTGTACTTGCTTCGTCATTACCAACTTGAATTACAGCAAGAGTTATGTCTTTACCAGTTGCTTCTTCTTTTATTTTATTTAGATATTTATCTCTTATACTTTTACCATCTATAATCATTTTAACAGTCCTTTGCTTTTTAATATTAAGTCTTTAATACTCGAAGATAATTTTTCATTAACTTCTTCTAGGTTATCATTTTCTTCTACTTTAAATGGAGTTCCAAATTCAACAGTTAAATTGTTTTTTAAGATATTATATTTACCGCTTATGGCATAAGGAACGATTGTACTTTTTGTTTTTTGAGCAATTGATACGGTTCCAAATTTGATTGGAAGTAAAAGATTGTCACGGTATTCTTCGTATGATATGTCATCTTTTTTAAGCATATTTATTAGATAGTTATCTAGGTCAAGGATTGCTTCTTTGGCATCGTTTTCAGTTATTCTTTTGTCAGCAATTAACTTTTTTAAGAATTCATATTGACTAAGTAAAGTCATATTTTTCTTCATTAGTTTTTTATATTTTTTGAAAGGCATTTGGTCTTTGATTAGTTCATAGCTTTCAAGTAGTTTTTCGTCTTTACAAGCTAAGCTGTTTCTGGTTCCTTCTGGATAGATTCCTAGTGCCCAGCCTTTATTTAAAACGCTTACAGCAATTTCTTTTGATGATCCGCCATGGTGCTCTCTATCTACTGAGATGCAACCTGATGCTTTGAAGAACCAAGCAAATGGTCCATCAAAGTATTCTTTTTTTGCCATATAGTGAAGCATTCTTTTGGTTGAAAGGATTGGAAGGCATTGGTCTAGTAAGTGAATATGATTTCCACAGACTATGATTGGACCTTCTTCTGGAATTACTTCTTTATTTTTATATGTTGGTCTTAGGAGCACTGTAAAGATTGCCCCTAGGACTCCTTTAAATATTCTAAAGCCATGAATATGTTGTTCTTTTTCCATTATTTCACCTTACTATATTTTTTAGTACATTCTTCTTCTAATTTACGGTAGTTAACTTTACCAATTAAGGTTTTTGGTACGCTTTTAATATATTCGTATCGATATGGCATTGAGTATTTAGCAATTGATTTTGCACAGTATTCTTTGATATCGTTTGTTAGTTCTTCACTTGGAGTAAAATTGTTTCTTAGAACGATACAAGCTACTGGAACTTGTTTTTTGTATGGATGAGGAATACCAACAACAATACATGATAAAACGGCTGGATGTGAGTCAACTATTTTTTCAACGAATGATGGATAGATGTTGTATCCACTTGAGATAATCATTCTTTTTAGTCTTGAGGTAAAGAAGATTAGCCCTTCTTCATCTTTGTAACCAACATCTCCAGTATGTAAGTAGGTGTTTCCATCTGGATGAACTATTAGTGTATTTGATGTTTCTTCTGGTTCATTTAAGTAGCCAAGCATAACGGTTGGACCGCAGATGCATATTTCACCTTCTTTACCAGTTCTTACTTCTTTAGTTGTTCCTGGTTTAATTATTTTTATTTGCATGTCAGGAAATGGAAGACCTAGAGCTCCTTCTTTGAAGTAATGTTTTGGAGTTAGGATAGTAGCTGCTACTGATTCAGTTAAACCATAACCTACTCTTATTTGAGCGTTTGATCCGTGTGCTAATAGGTATTCATTTACTCTTGTTCTTAGTTCTGGTTTTAGAGTATCTCCACCACATATACAGTTTGTTACACATTTTAAATATTTTGAGTTATCTTGATTATTAACTAGGCCTTCGTACATTGTTGGCACGCCAATAAGGAATGCTGGGTGGTATAGTTTGATTAGTCTAGCAAATTCATTTACTTTAAATGATGGAATTAAAATACATTTCATACCTGAAATAAGTTCTGTATGAACGCTTACTCCTAAACCAAATCCGTGGAAGATTGGCATGATAGTAAGAACGGCTTCACCTACGGCTGCTCCAGTCATTTTAAATGCTTGCATACCTTCAGCGTTAAAGTTTTTATTTGATAGAACCACGCCTTTTGGTTTGCCCGTTGTTCCACCACTATAAAGAATTACAGCTTCTTTGGCAGCTCTATTTGTTACTTTATATTCTCCGTCATAACCATAGCCTGTATCAAAAAAGCTTTTGAACGTTACAATCGTTTCATTATATTCTATTTTTGGGGTTTTGTTTTCTTTAAAGAAACTTGTTACAAATGTATATGCATTTAAGGTTTTTTGAATTACTTTGAACATTCCGTCTGTAACATCAGCGATAATTATTTTTTTAGCATTTACCCTACTTGCAGCTTTTATTACTTTATCAGCAAAAAGATTTACTGTTAGAATGTGTTTACTGCTTGCAGCATCCATGTAAAACTCGATTTCATTTTCACTTGATAATGGGTGAATCATACTAGCAACAGCACCAACCATATTTATTGCATAAAACATAATAATTGCTTCTGGAGTGTTTGGCATACAGATGGTTACTCTGTCGCCCTCTTCTATTCCGTTTGCTTTTAAGGCTTTAGCACATGTTTCAATTTTTTCATAGAATTTTTTGTATGAAAGAGTTTTGCCATAGTATTGTAATGCGCCATTATGAGGGTATTTTTTTACTGTTTCATAAACCATTTCATACATCATTTTATCTGGATAGTCTAAATGAGCCGGCATTTCTCCATATAAATCGTAGTATGGTTTTTCTAGTTCTTTTGTATTGAGTAGTCTTTTTATAAAATTCATTTTATTCACATTCCTTTAATAATTCAATTACTTTTTGTTCTAAGATTTTTGTTTCTTTTTCTACGTCTGTAGTTTCTGGAAAGTATTTTGTTCCAAATTTAACTTTAAGTTTGCCACGTTTGTATTTGCCGTTAATTGCAAATGGTAAAATTTCGCAGTTATTTTCTAGAGCCATTTTTATAGCACCCTTTTTAAATGGCATTATGATATCGTCTGTTCTATTGATTGTGCCTTCTGGAAATATGCCAACTAGTCCACCTTCACTTAATACTTTATTTACAGCTGGCATAACTGTTGCATCATGTATTTTGCGGTCAACTGGGATGATGCCAGACATTCTAAATAAGAAACCAAGTGGTGGATTTAATAGTTCTTTTTTAGCAACAAATCTGATATCTCTTCTAGTGCAGCATCCAGCTAGTAAGCAGCAATCTTGCATATTGGTATGTGTTCCAGCTATGATAATTTTTCCACTCTTAGGGATATTTTCTTTATTAATTATTTGTGGCTTATAAACTAATTTAATGTATACGCCGACAATTGGAGCACAAATTCTATATAACAGTGTGTCTAACATATTTTTACCATCTTTCCAAATTATATTTTAACATATCTTATTACAAAAAAAAAGCAACTATATAACTATATAGTGTTTAAAAACTATGGTTATTTATTCTTTTTTAATAAATCTCTAATTTCTTCTAGTAATAATACTTCGTCACTTTTTTTAGGTTCTTCTTTAACTTCTTCTTTTGGTTCTTCTTTTTTACGGTTTAGTTTATTAATTAGTTTAACGAATGTAAAGATACAAGCAGCGACGATTAAGAAATCTAAAATATTTTGAATAAATACTCCATAACTTACTGTAGCATCTTTGATTTTAAATGTTAGGTTTGTAAAATCAATTCCACCAATTATAATTCCTATTAATGGCATTATGATATCGTTAACTAGTGATGAGACAATTTTACTAAAAGCACCACCGATGATAACACCAACAGCTAGGTCAATTACGTTTCCTTTTGAGATGAATTCTTTGAATTCTTTAAATGTTTTATTTCCTTTATCTTTTAATTCTTTTGTTAGTTCTTTATTACTTTTTCTTGCCATGTTAATTCCTTCTTTCGTTCGTATTATATCATAAATAAAAAATAAGAACAATTTTGTTCTTATTCAAATGATACTGATTTTGCCCAAGTTTTGAATGTGTTTTCAAATTTTTCTTGATCACTACTATCGCAAGCAAAGTTAAATAACCAGAAAGCATCATTACTTTTATAAACTGTAGCAATATAGAAATATGTTTTACCATTAACATCACTTGTATATGTAAAATATGTTAAACCATCTTCTGTTTTAATTTCACTATCTTTTTGATTATTAGTAGTTACTGCTTTAGCATAGTCTTCTACAGTACTGTCCTTTGTTAAGCCAGCAGCTTCTAATGTACTAAACTCTTCCTTTAAACCAGTAACTATAGCATCCATACTTTCAAAATATACAGTTGTAGACACTAAATCTTTTTCTGTAAATTCGTCTGTTAAGGTAATAGACATTCCATTGTCTTTAAATGTTTTTTCTTCTGGTTCTAATAAAGCACAACCTGTTACCCCTAAAATTAATAATATTAATAAATATAATACTTTTTTCTTCATTTTTATTCCT
Organism: bacterium; assembly: GCA_030525085.1. Classification (GTDB taxonomy): domain Bacteria; phylum Bacillota_I; class Bacilli_A; order RF39; family UBA660; genus CAG-533. Next base: position 47,550 of record JAUNFK010000001.1, on the reverse strand, counting down.
CTTTCATTTTAATATCTATCGCACCTATTCCACCATCTATTTTAACTTGTGATGAGCCAGTGCCTATTTTTTCTTCATCTTTTAGATTTTTATCATCCAAAGTAATTGAGCCAATTCCTTTTGATATATCAAGAGTATAATCATTTAATGTACCAATAAGGTTTAGTTCTAATTTACCGATGCCCGTATCTATTTCATTTTCACCAGTAAGAGTACTTGTGATGGTTGTTTTACCTACACCCAAGTCCATATCTAAGTTGTAGATACTTCCTTTATTTATAACCATATTTCCTACTCCACCATCAATGTCACAGTTTTTAGTTACTGTAATATTATCGATTTGAACACTACCAGCACCTATGTCTAAAATAAGATTTTCTGTTTTAAGATTTTCAATATTTATTTTGCCGGCACCAGTATTAATTATGGCATCATTTAAAATCATGTCTCTAGGGATGGTAATTATTACTTCACTTTTTTTATTTCTAAAGTGGCCTTTTTCTTTGATAATAATTTTATTGTTATCTTTTTCAGCAGAGATTTCATTGTTATCAATTGTGTAATTGAATGTATCTCCTTCTTTAATTGTTAGACTGCTTGTTGCTAAATCTACTACTAGATATGCTTCACTTGCTGGCACATCTATTTTTTTATTTTTAGATTCAAATCCTTTATCAACAACTCCAACGATGTTTATTAGTATTAGAAATATTTCACATATTAGGTAAATAGCAAAAGCAATGGCAGCATATTTAATTATTGTTTGTGCTTTATTCATTTAACTTCAACTCCACCAAATAGGCATGTAGCGTTGATGTAAATAGTTTTACCTGGTTTATCCATTTTGCTTTTTCCTTCGACTCCGCCAAAGATACTTGTTGATGTGATTTTAACGTTTACTTCTTTAGGTACTAAAATAGTTATACCACCAAAGATAGCACTTGCTTCGATTACTACATCGTCATTAATTATGGCATTTCTTAAATCACACTTGATTCCGCCAAATACGGCATCTAATTTTGTTCCAGTAAATTCTTCTTTAGAAAAGTCTAGATTTTGTCCACTAAATGTAGCACTGTAATTTGTTCCGCCTACGGCTTTAACATTTTCAATGTTTTTATTTTTGATTTTTCCTTTAAAGATAATTGATAAGCCAGTAGCAACTAAAACACATGGTACAATTAGTTTTAGGACAATATCGAAGTTTATGATGTCTTGGCAAGATAATAATAGAAGTACACCTACTGCTAAACCAATTAGTGGTCCGGTTTTTCCTTCTTCATTAAATAGACCAAAAAAGCTTGGAATAATGATAAATAGAGTCCACCAACCATCGAATAATAGATTTACTTTAACTACTCCGGTAGTGTATAAGCCAAACCATACACCTATAAGTATTAAGATAATACCTAAAATAATATTTTTACAATTCTTCATACATTTCCTCCTCTACCATAAGTTTAGCATAACCATTAAAAATAGCAACAAAAAAGCATGAAAAAAGATGTGAATTTTCACATCAATTTAGTTTATTATATAGGGGTCTTCTGATGTACCTGTTCCACTCGAAATTTTTGTTGATGATAAAAGAGCAATTGCTGGTCTAAGACCGTATGCAGTAGCAGGTGTTGCATTTGAAATTTTTCCACTAACATTTAAAACATGTGCTTCTGTTTTTACTGTTGATGGTGAATAATCAGTAGCCTTTGAAAAATATGCCGGCGTCATTGTCCACCATAAATTACTTCCGGTATTTTCTGTTATGTAAGAATTACTGTTTTCACTTTTACCAGAAAGCCCAGCAAATGCCACTTCATCTGCAGTAAGTAATCCTATTTTGTATGTTAATGCTCCATTTCCATTTGTTGTGTCACTAACAGTCATTCTTGAAAGAAGCTCATCGCAAAGTAAACTAGGTTGTAGACTACTTGAACTGCTGCCTGCATTCATAATTCTTTTATAAGCACTATAATATACAGCAATTTTGCCATTTGAAGATGACGTGCCAGCTCCAACATCATAAGCAAATAAGCCCACAGGATCATACGTTCTGCCTGAGATTGTACTTCTGTCATTGCACCAGACAACATCAGCAAGTTTGCTAGTATAAGAATTTAAATTATTTTCGTACCATGTTTCAAGGTTTGTCATGATCACACTTTTATATGTATTTTTATTTAGTGCAAGCATTTCACTAGAGTCATCAGGATTAAGTGATCCGGTTTTGTTGTACATAAATCCTACATGGGCATTGTATCCATTACTAGCATTAAATTTGCTTGTATAAGTTGTCCCAGAATATTTTGCAAATGCAGCGGTTGATGAGTTGTTGGAACTATTACAAGGATTTGCAACGTAACTAGTATTATCATTATGCAAAACAAGTTTGACTGAACCATCTCCTGTTATTCTGACTATTCTCCAACATTTATTTGCAAACTGTACGTAATTATTTTGAACATTACCTCTAAAATAATAGGAGGTTCCATAATTGTCAGTAGTTGACGCTAAAAGTGCCTCAGATGATGATGATATTTCTTCCCCTGGCGTTGTTATTGTAGTTTTTTCCTCATTATCAGTTAAGATTGTACTTCTAAGTGTTGGAGCTTCAAATTTAACATTACACTTTGTATTACCACTTGTTAAATTAGTTACGCCTAAACTCCACTTAGACCCAGTCCATTTTATAGTTGCTCCAATGTCTACTGTTTTATCATTTTGAGTACATGATACTGAAGCCGAATAAGTTTTTGTTGTTGGAAATGTGCTACTTGCAGTTCCTTCTATCGTAGTAGCTATAAATAAATCATCTTTAGGCTGTGTTTTAACAGTACCTACTACTGATATTTTAACTTGATATGTTTTATTTTCTAAATCCTCACTGGTCCAGCTTGTTTCATTTTCACCATCTAGCCACATTCTAAAATCAAAGCTTCGAGACTCATCTTTAGTAATTCCATCTCCTTCTTTAAGAACATAATTTTCTTTTATATTATAGCTAGATAAACTTTGAGGTGTAGAAATTTGTTTTAAGGAAGTTATTACAGATGGTGTCATATCATTATCTCCAAGTAAAGACACCTTTATATATTTAGAATCAACGCTTGTTGATGAGTTTATTACAGATGCGATAACGTAATATTCTATATAGTTATCACAGTTATTTTTTATAGTAAATGTATAAGGAGTTTGTTCTAAACCTTTTGCTTCAATAATAGGATAACTATTTGTTAAATTAATCTCATTAGTACCACTAAACTCTAAGTCGATACATGTTCCAGCTAAAGTATTTGTATCAGTCTGACTACTATAACCAGTAAATACTGCATAACTTACTCCAGCTAGAAGTACAATAGCAAGCAACATAACATTTAGAGTAATTAGTCTCTTTTTGTATTTTTGCATACTTTTTTGCATACAGCTGCACCTCTATTTTCTATAATTATTTTATACTATGAGTAAATTATAGTCAAGAAAAAAGAGTGCGTTCACACTCTTTAAACTTCTTGAATTACGGCAATTATCATTGGTTTACATTCTGTTTCTACATAGAAGTATTTACTTAGTTTTTCTCTTATTTCTGTTTTAATATTATTATAATCTACATAACCATTTGTGATATTGTTATTAATTACTTCTAAAGATATTCTTTTTATTTCTTCAATCATTTCTTTAGAGTCTTTTACGTAGATAAACCCTCTTGTTGTAACTTCTGGTCCGACTAGAAGTTTTTTATCTTTTTTAGATAGTGTTGCACTTACTAGGACAATACCATTTTCTGACAACATTTCTCTATCTTTAATTACTAAGTCTCCAACGTCATCAGGGCTTGTTCCGTCGATTAAAACGTCATCAATAAAAATATGTTCTCCTGTGTCTTCTAACTTTTTATTATTAATTGTAATAATGTCACCATTTTGTTTTAGTAGGATATTTTCTTTTTTGTATCCTAAGTCACTTGCTAGATTTGCACCACCAACCATATAACGATATTCGCCTTTTACTGGTATAAAATATTTAGGTTTTAATAGATTAATCATAAGCATAAGATCTTCAGATGAAGCATGTAGTGATATTCCTTTATCCTTAGGGATGCTTATGGTATCTATTCCTTTATAAGCTAATTCGTTTTCGATTTTTACGATTATTTTTTCATTTTCGTCGTATTTTGGTTCAGCAAAACAGAAAGTGTCAGTTGATTTTAGTTTAATGTATTTATCATTGCCACTTACAATTTTTTCAATTGAGTTATATGGATGAGCACGGTCATCACATACTAGTAGAATTGCATTACTGTCATCCAGGTTTGATAAATCGCCAATTAAGCTTTCATCAATGTTCATGTATTTTTCTTTGATTGCCATGTTTATAATATTTTGAAGTTTTTTACCCATTATAACTATTTTTCTATGTGAGTTTTTAGCTGCGGTAAATATTCCTTCAATTGTATATAAATGAATATGTAATACACTAAAGATAATTCTTCCTTTTGATTTACTTATGATATTTTTAAAGAAAGAACTCATATGATGACTCGGACTTGTGTGACCTATATTTTCCGAAAAAGATGATTCACATAATAGTGCTAGAACTCCTTGTTTACCAACATAAGCGATTTTCCCTAAGTCCATATTATATGCTCCCATCATTGATGGATCTATAATAAAGTCACCAGTATAGGCGATAGCACCATCTTTCGTATTTAGAACGTACATAACAGCATCTGGTACTGAATGATTAACATTTATTGGAAATACGCTTAAGTCTTTATCAAAAACAATCTTTTTGTGGGCTTCTATTAGATTTAAGTTTTTATCATTAATTCCTTCTAGTTTCATTTGATTGATAGTGTATTTAGTTGCATAAATTTTAATGTCAGGAATGTCTTTAATTAAGTCTGATACTCCGCCATAACTTTCTGGATGCGCATGAGTGATAAAGACTCCAACTATTTTTTTACTATTTTTTTCTAGATATGAATAGTCTGGCAAAATATAATCTACTCCGTACATACTGTCGTTTGCAAATTTTAAACCAGCGTCAAATACAAATATTTTATTATCTACTTCTATGATATAAGTGTTTTTACCATTTTCGTTAAGTCCACCCATACCAAAAATTTTTATTTTACTCATATAAAATTTCACTCTTTTCTATAAAAAATTACAAGTTTTCTAATTGCTTATATATTATAGCAGAGTTTTTAATATTTATCAAATTTTTTCACTTATGAGGTTTGATAGATAAACTATTTTTAAATCTTGTCTTTGAATTTCAGATATTATTAATTTAAGGGTTGAAAGTTTCATTGCTTTAGGTATATAAATGATACTTCCACTAGTTATTTCATTAATAATATCATTTACTTTATTGTTTTCTTTTGATAGCAATACGATATATTTTTGTTTCTTGATACAGTAATCATAATTATTATGAGATGTTAGACATATTCCTTTATTTAGTTTATGTTTTTTTAAGATGGTTTCTAGCGAGTCAAAGTCTTCTTTATTTGAGTAACCATTTAAATATTCTCTTTCTTTAGAAAAATCTGTGTTTAGGTTTGAAATAATGTCATAGTTTATTTTAGAGTTTTCTAGATATTCTTCTTTTTCAGCATCTTCTTCTAAAATAAGTGATACCATTCTTTTTTTTAAGTTGCCTTTAATAATTATTTTGTCTTTATTATTTTCTAGGGATATTTCTGGCATTACTGTGTCGTACTCAAGAAAGTTTTCGTTAAAGGCATTGAAATCTTCCATTTTTATTAATGACTTTTTGTAGTTTATTTCTTTACCAGATAGTCCTGGAATAATTGTGTTATCTTTGATGATGGAGTTTACTGGGAGTGTTTCATATTTTGCTGCATTAAGTTTAATTTCTTTCATAAGTGGTTTTTGATCGTCAATAAATATTAGCACTTTATCTGTAATATAAAATGTTAAAGCTGATAGAGTTAAGAGAAATATATACTTTGTTTTTTTCATATGTCACCAATAAAGTATATGTTTTTTATTCTTCTTTATTGCTGTTTTTTTTCTTTGTTGGTTACAAGAAAATTAAGTTTATCTACAATTATTTCAGTTAGATATTTCTTTTCACTATCTTTATCTTCGTATGTTTCATTTCTTATTTGTCCACGAACTGCGATTAGGTCTCCTTTGTGGCAGTATTCACTTGCTCTTTCTGCTATTCCATCCCAGAGTTTGCATCTTATGAAATCAGCTTCGTAAATTCCGTCAGGATTTTTATATGTTCTTTGAACGGCCAAACGAATTGTTAAAACTTTTTTACCAGTTTCTGTTTTTGTTAGTTCTGGTTCGTTGGCAAGTCTACCTATTAGCATTACTAAATTGTGCATGTTATCCTCCTTTCGAAAGTGTTATAGCACAAGATAAATATCTTGAGCAAAGAGTACTTTTTTGATTTTTGCTGACAGATTTTTAAACTTGCAGATGAAAATAAAAAAAATCTGTACTTTTTTTAGTACAGATTTATTATTTTATATATCTTTTTAAACAGTTTTTAAAAGTCTATTAAGTTCGATGGCATATTCTAAAGGTAATTCTTTTTTAAAGTCTGATACAAAGCCCATTATGATGAGTTCTTTAGCTTCGTTTTCGGATAATCCTTTACTCATAAGATAGAATAGTTTTTCAGCACTTACTTTTGATACGGTTGCTTCATGTTCAATAGTGCTTGAATCATTTAATACGATGTTTTTAGGGAATGTATCACTTTTACTTTCATCATCTAATATTATCGTATCACATTTAACAAAACTGTCAGAGTTAGTAGCATTGGCACTTATTTTAACTAGTCCTCTATAATTGCTTTCTCCACCACTTGCTGCAATACTTTTTGAGATTATTGTGCTCTTAGTATTTTTGCCTAGATGGATCATTTTAGCTCCAGCATCTAATTTTTGATTTTCTTTGGCGTAAGCGATGCTTATTGATGAAGCACTTGCATAGTCTCCTCTTAAAATACATGATGGATATTTCATGGTTACTTTGCTTCCGATGTTTCCATCTATCCACTGCATGAAGCCACCTTCGTCAACAATACATCTTTTTGTAACTAGGTTGTAGACATCGGTACTCCAGTTTTGAATTGTGCTGTATTTACATTTTGCATTCTTTTTAACGTAGATTTCAACTACGCCTGCATGAAGTGAGTTTTCTGAGTATGATGCTGCTGTGCATCCTTCGATATATGAAAGCTCTGCTCCTTCATCTACAATAATGATAGTTCTTTCAAACTGCCCCATAGTTACGGTGTCTATTCTGAAGTAGCTTTGTAGGGGTCTATCTAGTTTAACTCCTTTAGGAATGTAAATGAATGAACCACCACTCCAGATTGCTCCGTTAAGAGCTGTATATTTATTTTCGTCATATTTTACTAGGTTATTAAAATATTCTTTAAATAGTTCTGGGTATTCTTTTAAGGCCTCATCTGTACTTAAAAAGATTACACCATTTTCTTCTTTCATGTTGTGATAGATTACTTCGCTTTCAATCTGGTTTGATACGCCACATAAGTACTTGTTTTCAGCATCTATTACTCCAAGAGTTTTAAATGTTTGTTTTACTTTTTCTTCAACGTTGTCCCAGTTGTTTGTTAAGTTACCTATTTTTTTGTAATAATTTATTTTATTTAAATCTAATTCAATTTTAGGGCCAAATGTTGGATTGTCTAGTTCTTTAAATTTTTCAAAAGATTTTAATCTAAAGTCTAACATCCATTCTGGCTCATTTTTTAGCTTAGATACTTTTTTAATATATTCTTTTGTTAATTCCATATAAATCGCCAGTGATATTATATCAAATTCTTAATATTTTTGCATCAAAAAAGAAACCTATTTGGCTTCTATTATAAGTTTGATAGCAGTTTTTTCTGAACCGTCTATCATTATATCCGAGAATGCAGGAATAATTACTAGATTTTTACCACTTGGAGCAACAAATCCTCTAGCAATTGCGACAGCTTTGATTGCTTGGTTTAAGCTTCCAGCTCCAATTGTTTGAATTTCTGCTATGCCTTGTTCTCTAAATACGTTGGCGATAGCTCCTGCTACTTTGCTAGGATTACTTTTACTTGATACTTTTAAAATTTCCATTTATGCCTCCAATAAAATTTATGAGGCTAATTTTATTTTATGATACCATATTTGTATTCTTCAGCGTTAGCAAGATATTCTGGCACTTGTTTTAAGGTAATTATTTTATCAACAAAATTGCTTAATGATTCTGGTTCTAAGTCAGATGCTAGGCAGAAAACATTGTTTTTGTATTTTGTTTGTCCAGTAAATAATTCAGCCCAGTGACAGTTTACGCAGACAATGATTGGAACTAGTTCAAGTTTACCATTAACATTTTTTACAGTGAAAGCATTTACACCATCGGATGGTAAGAAGTTTCCTACTATTGGTAGTAGATATGTATTTTCGGTTACGCGTACTTTAGTGCCATCATTATCAACTACATATTGACCATTTTTGCCTATTTTAACTCTTTTGTCTAGTAGTTCTTTAGGCGATATTGCCATGTCACTATATTCTTCTTGTAATTCTGGTGACAGGTCACTAAGTCTATAAAATAATGTATTCATATCAAGGCTTCTCATACGAAGTAATAATGGTATGCATTCTTTAAATACTCCATTATGATTCATGTATATTTTAATTCCAGGTATATCTCCTGTATATCTTTTACTAATATATTTATCTTCCATTTTTCTCCCACCTTACTGTTATTCCACAAGGAAGTTTTAAGCCATTACTTGCTTCTATTCCAAGCTCTGTGCTAATAAAGTTTCCTTTTTTATTTATTGTTAGTTTTAAAATATTTTCAATTACAGTCATTGATAGCCCTGTTGTGTATGTGTTTACGATGAATAAGAGAGCATCGTCCGATAGAAGTGTGCTTGCGTCTTTAATTAAATTATATAAATCTTTTTCAACTTGCCATACTTCGTTTTTAGCTCCTCTACCAAATGATGGAGGGTCCATTATGATGATGTCATATTTATTGCCTCGGCGAATTTCTCTTTTTACTAATTTTTTTACATCGTCAACATAGAATTTGATATTTTCATTTTGTAAGTTATTTGAGATAACATTTTCTTTGGCCCAGTCGATCATGCCTTTTGATGCATCTACATGTACTACTTCTGCATGTTCTTTTAGAGCTGCAATACTGGCTGCACCTGTGTATGCAAATAGATTAAGTACTTTCACTTTACGATTTGCGCGTTTTATAGTTTCTCTTATAATATTCCAGTTGTATGCTTGTTCTGGAAATAATCCAGTATGTTTAAAGCCCATTAGTTTTAGGTTAAATACTAAATCTTGATATCTGATTTGCCAGCTATCTTTCATGTTAGTTAAAATGTTCCATGAACCTCCACCAGTGTTACTTCTAGTGTACTGGGCATCTACTTTAATATTTTCATTTCCTGGCCATATTATTTCTGGGTCTGGTCTTTTAAGATAGTATTTTCCCCACTTTTCATATTTATAGCCATTACTCATACTGATTATTTCATAATTTTTAAAATCATTTACTGTTTCCATTTTATTTGTTTAAGTATAAATACTTATCCTTTCTAAATAGTCTTCTTATTTGTCTATATACCATCCTTAAAAACGCATATGTGTATGTTAATGTGTATAAGTCTTTTAGTGATTCTTCTTCTATAGTAAAGTAGTTATGAGTTATTACTTCGCGATTTTTCATACTTAGTAACTTTAATAAATATAAGTCTTTTTTAGTTTTTAGTTTGTACTTTTTAGTTACTTCACTACAGTTAAATATTTTGCAAGCGACATTTTTGGATGGGCAACCATTTTTAGTAACATATTCACAATATCTACAGCAACCACATTTTTGGGTACTTTTATTTTGCCTTTGCACTATGCACTGTCCATTAACAAACTGGCAAGCGTTTGAAGGAAAGTCATTATCCAATATTTCACAGCATTTATCAAATACATATTTAATGCGGTTTTTGCGGTTTTTAATGTTTAGTCCGTTAATGAGATTCTGAGTTTCTTCATCGTTATCATTTGTTTTAAATTTTATATTTTTGTAAAAGATGCTTTTATATAAGAATAAATGTTTATTTAATTGATTTTTAGTTACTACTTTCTCTTTCATAGAAGCCTCTTTCAAGGTTTATTGTAGCACAAAGTGGACAATTTACCAAATATTTGAATAGTTACAAAGTGTAAAGTAAAAGAAAAACATCACAATTAGTGATGTCTAATGAATATCTTTGATTTTTAAGTCTTTGCTTGTTACTAGTATTCTGATACCATTTTCAGCAAGAGATAATATTCCATTACATACAAAGAAGAATGCTAGCATTAGAGTTTCAACAGTTGCATTAAAATATAAATTAATACTTGTTAGTAGTCCTAGTAATAAAAATAGTGAGAAAGATATTAAATTAACATAGAACATGCCATTTTTGCGGTCATGATAATAATCTAATTTAATTAATTTTATTACTGACATTATTCCTACCCATGATACTAATGTTAAACTAAGAACCATTGGTGAAGAATATTCACTAAATTTAAAGCCACTAACTGATGCTAATGCACAAGCGATTGCTGTATATAAGTTTTCTCTGTCTGTACCATTTCTTGTTAAGATATACTCTATTAATTTTATTCCTGCATAGATAGCAAATAATAAATATAATAGATTATTTGGCTCTTCTATTCCAAACCAAGGAAATATAAATAATAATACACCGAGAGTTAAAATAACTCCTGATGTTATTAGATTTACTTTATTTTTAAAACGTCTTTCTTTAGATTTAAACATAATCTACCTCTTTTCTATCTTAAGTAAATTATAATTTAAATTCAGTTTTTTTGCAATCTTTAAATTATTATAATATAATTATTTTAGAAGGGAGAATTTATGGATACTTTTATGATTATTGTTTTAGTAGTTGTTGTAATTATTTTACTACGCTCTATTAGACAAGTTGATGAATATGAAAGAGGCGTTAAGTTTAAGTTTGGTAAATATTCAAAAATTGTTGGACCTGGTTGGAGATTAGTACTTCCAATCATTGAAAGTATGAAGAAAATTGATATTCGTACTAAGGCAGTTGATGTTCCAGAACAAGATGCTATTACTAAAGATAACGTTTCAATTAGAATAAATGCAGTTTTATATTATAGTATTTTTGATGCTTCTAAAGTTATAATTTCAGTTGAGAATTATAAGTTTGCTGTTGGACAACTTGCTCAAACTACTATGAGAAATGCAGTCGGTGCTGTAACTTTAGATGAATTACTTGTTCAAAGAGATAAGATTTCTGAAGAAATTTGTAAGATAATTGATGAAGCTACTGATCCTTGGGGAATTAAAGTTGAAAATGTTGAACTTAAGGATATTTCACTTCCTGAGGAAATGAAGAGAGTTTTAGCAATCGCTGCTGAAGCTGAAAGAGAAAAAGCTGCTGTTATTACTAAGGCTGAAGGTGAAGCTATGGCTGCTGAGAATTTAGCAAAAGCTGCAGAAACTATGACTTCTACACCTGGTGCACTACACTTAAGAACATTATCAACTTTAAGTGATATTTCAGCAGATAAAGCAAATACAATTGTTATTGCGCTACCTATTGAAATACTAGAAGCTATTAAAGGGAAAGATAAGAAGTAATAATAAAAACCACTATATTGTGGTTTTTATTTTGTTATAATGACATTATTTTTTGAACTAATGCATTATCATTATGAATATAAATTGCATCTTCAATCATTTGAATTTCAATATTTTTAGAGATAGTTATTTCGCCATCTATATTTACGATAAGGTTGTTTTCTGAAGATATTGTGATATTTTTACCTGTATATTTTCTAACCTCATTGTAATTTTCATGTTCACTTTTTAGAAGAGCTAATAAAATTTTGATTAGTTTAAGTTTATTTGCTTTGCTTACTAAATAAATATCAAATTTATTATCATCGAATGATGCTACTGGAGCTATTTTAAATCCTCCACCATAATATTTTCCGTTGCAAATAGCAGCAATTATATAGTCACCAGCATAGATATTTTTGTCAATTTTTAGTTTTAGTCTTTTACTTTTGAATGTTATAAACGTGTGGATTAGGCCTAGGTAATATGCTATACCTATTTTAAGTTTACTTTTTATTTTATTTGCGTTGTTGCATGTTTCAGCGTCCATTCCAACACTTGCTATATTAATAAAATATCTATCATTTACTTTACCTAAATCTACTCTTATTTCTTCATTAGGAGATTCTTTTAAACTACGATAGAAGTCGTTCCCCGAGCCGGTTGGAATTATTCCTAGCTTACATTTTCCTTCAGCAATTCCATTAATGACTTCATTTAAAGTTCCATCTCCACCTACTGAGTAAACAACTGTTCCTTCTTCATTTTTAAAACGACTGGCAATTTTAGTTGCTTCTTTCGGAGCTTTAGTTTCATAGATTTCGTAGTTTTCATTTTCTAGATTTTTCATGATGTTTTCTTTAATTTTATTGTAATCAGTTTTTCCACTTGCAGGATTTATTATAAATACATACTTCATACTCTCTCCTACTTTGTTTTTGTGAATTTGTTTGACTCTTTATCATAAATATACTTTGCTCTTTTTGCTGTTTCTTCGTTTACGATTTGTAAAATTTCATCTTCGTATTTTTCAATAATTTCGTTTTTATTTAAAACTAGTTTTTCACTTATAATATTTCCTTGTTCGTCAATTAAATAAATACTGTTATTTTCTCTTACAATGTTATTTTCAGTTAGAGGAATTAATTCATCGTATCCTGTTTTAATTATTTTACGATTATCTTTACCAATTAAATACCATTTGCCTGATTCTTTAGCAATAATTTTATTATTTTCTATAGTAATATTTTCGTATTGGAAGTCGATTACTCCTTTACCATTTGTAAGGGATATTAATCCATATAGGTTATCACTTAATGCAGTAATGTAATCGTCTTTAACACTTAAATTTATAACATTAGTGCCATCTATTTTGCCTAATTCTTTGTAGTTTAGGTTTACAGTTACAGAACCTGACATATTAATTATTCCGTAATATTGTCCGTTTTTTACTAGTAAATATTTTACTACATTTTCTTCGTCTTTTATGAAATAAACATTTTCATAATCTGATGATAGTTTTGCTCCTTTAACGAGGTCATATAAATATATTTTATCGTTTTCTTTTAAAAGGATTTTACCATTTTCAAAGTAATTTTCATAAACACTACATTCATTATCACAATTATAAAAATTTACAATTTTGCCATTTGATAATAGTGTTATTGAATTGTTTTTTAATTCGTAATAATAATATTTATTTTCTGTTTTTTGATTTTTTTTGATTATATAATAAATTGGATAAATACTTCCTATAATGATAATTATAATTGCTATTATAATAAACTTCTTGCTTTTCATTTTTACCTCACTTTAAAAGTATATCATGAAAGAATATTAATGTAAAATCTAAAGTATAAATGATGTAAAGGTAATTTATAAGTGCTTGACATTATTTGTGATGCCACTGCTAATATCATTTAATAGTGTGTTTTCACTTATTAGTTTACCGGTTACATTTAGTGATAAATAAGAATCTATTTCATAAGGATATGCAGAGATTTCTAGATTTTTATATTGTCCTGATAATCTTAAAAATGTTCTTATAAATTTTTCAGTTAAATTTGATTGAATTCTTTCTTGATCTTTAATTAGTGCTTCCTCTTCTTCTTTTGGCAAATTTTTAAATTTTGTTTTTTTGGAAATTGCTATTCTTTTAGCATTCCATCTTTCGATAAGAATATTTGATATTTTTATTTTGGTAATATTTTTAGTTTGCATGTATGAAAGAATAATTGCACTAACGATAAGAAAACTTGCTGTTGTATCACCTAGATTTGCAGTACTGTCATCTTGAAAGCCATCATTTACTTTGTAAAGAGCTCTGTTTATTTTCTTTGTAAACTGACTTTTTTCTTGAGGGATGTTTTGGATTGCATAGATATAAAGTGTATTATCTGCTATACCAAATTTTACTTCCGGTAATTTAAATACTCCATCGTCACTTCTTAAAGCTGCTTGAAATGAGTATGGTGTTTCATTATAAATTTTATCCTTAGTTATAGATGCATTTAATGTGCTACTTAAAGATGGAATAAATGCGCTTTTTAGATTTTCTTCTTGACTGTTTTCAAAAAAGTTAATTCTTCTATTTAGGAACTCTATTGGGTTTGCAAAGTCATCGAATGTAGCGTTTGCAAATAAAGATGCAATAATCATTTTTATCTTTTCTTTTTCAGTTCCTTCAAATGATGATAAGTCATAAAAATCTAGGGCTTTTTTAATATATATTTCCAGTAATTTAGTAAATTCATCTAAATTTCTAATATTAAGGCAAGGAATAATTGTCCCTTCTTTAGTTTGTGAAGAGGTAACTTTTTGATTATTAATTATGGTTTCAAATATTATGTTGTAGGTGAAGTATGCACTAACCTCACCTTTTGATGCTTCGTTAATAAATTCATTAAATATCATTTTGATATTCATAAACTCACTCTTTTCTACGATTATTATAGCAGATGTAAGGCAAAATAAAAACCTCTTTAGAGGCTTTATTTACCACATGGATTGCAGTCGTATACGTGAGTGATTTCGTTTTCTTCACAGCATGTATAGCATGGAGTGTATGTGTGATGATATACATGATGGTTGATTATTCTAGTGTTTACTGGTTGCATATGAGGTACTACATGATTAATTTCTCTATGACAAACTCTTTCACATGGGCATTCATAGATTGGTTCACATGCTTCTTTTGGGAATGTTGCAGTCATAGCTGGGCCCTCTTCTACGCAGCGATTAGATCTATACATAAAAAAATACACTATCCTTTCTAGTGTATTTTATGTAATTTTAGGTTTTTGGTTATGTTCTTTGCCTATTCGTTACCTTTTAGTGAGGTTACCATATCTATTTTTTCAATTTTTTTAGATAAGATATTTGATACAATGTATGTTATTAGATATGTACCGATAGCTGCGATGATGTAAGATATGATGTTAATGTGAGCACCAAAGTCGTAATGTTCTTCAATAGCAACTTTAAATAAATAACTTGTTAAAGCGTAACCTAAAGGTAAACCTAAGATAATTGAGATAATTGCTATCCAGCTGTTTTGTTTAATAAAGATTTTTCTAATTTGTTTATCTTTGAAACCTAGTACTTTAAGGGTTGCAAATTGATATGTTTTTTCGGTTAGAGATAGAATGCCGATGTTATAGATAATTATGGTTCCTAAAATGATGGCAATTCCAATTATAAGTACTAGCATGGTTTTCATAGTATTTAACATGTTGTCCATGCCTTTTTTTAGTTCTTCAACACTTGCTGAAAGCTCAATGTTTGCATCATCTTCTGGTGTTTTATTTGTGTAGATTGTGTCTGGTGAATATTTAATTCCTAGACTTTCTAGATATTCTCTTGTGATAGTTACATTTTGATTTTGAGGGTCTTTATTCATACCAACGATTGTTGATGTGTAGTATTTGTCTGTACCATATAATCTCCAAGTGATAGTGTCCCCTACTTTTAGATTTTCATTGATACCTAGCTTGTTTGTGATGTATATGCCTTCATTATTAGTTAAAGTCATATATTTGTCTTTTTTGTCAACGAATCTTACTTTGTCACTAGCGTCTGTTACAAATAAGTTATTGTCATCTAAGCCCTTGATTTCGATGCCATAGGTTTTAGATGTCGCACTTCCATATTTTTCTTTTAAAGAGTTTAGTTCTTCTTCAGTTAAGTTATTTTTTAGAGATAGTTTATAATCGAAGTTGTATAGTTTATTAAATTGTAAATCAATAAAGTAGTTCATACTATTAAGCATACCTAGAGCACAGACGATAAGCATAGCACTACATGTTATACCGATGATTCCGAGGATGGTTCTTGTTTTGTTTCTTAGAACATCTCTTAGATTCCATCTAGTACTAAAGCTAATTTTGTCATTTTTAATTTTGATGTTTTTTGATTTTTGAGTTGGAGCTTTTTTCTGAAGGCAAGATGCTGGAGTTTCTTTTAAGATGTTTTTTACAGAGATGATCGTTACAATGATGATTGCTAGAACTGTTAGAGCTGCAACTAGATAACTTACACTATTCATTAGTGGTTTTCCATTAGGGACTTCAAAGAAGCTCATTTCAAGGTTAATGAATACGTTACCTATGAAGAAGTATCCTAGAAGGAGACCAGCAATTGCACCTATTAGTGATATATAAAAGCCATAACCTATGTAGTGCATTAGGATTTGCTTATTTGAGAAACCTAAGGCTTTAAGGGTACCAATTTGAGTTCTTTGATTTTGAACTACTCTAGTCATTGTAGTTAAAGTTGATAGTAGAGCGATAAGTAAGAATAATCCAGAGAATACGCCAACGTAAGTTTTTCCTTCGTCAATTTCACCCTGATATGTTTTGTATGATGCAGTGTCTTTAATATCAATTACAGCAAGAACGTTTGATAGAGAGTCCTCAATTTCTTCTTTGGTTTCGTTATATTTAGATGTGTCTTCTAAGTCAACCATGATGTAGTTGTATGAGACATTATCCATTTTATTTACGTAGGCAAAACCGAATGTTTTACGGTTTGGGAATAGCTCACTTTCATCTTTTGTGTCATAAAGATGATCTGGCACATTGATTAGGCCCAAAACTTTTTTAGTATCATTGTTTACTTTGATAGTGTCCCCTACTTTGATGTTGTTTTCTATAGCATAGAAATTATCTAGCCAAACACCGTCTTTGTTACTGAAGCCTTCACCATCAATTACGTAGAATTTTGAAATTTCGTTTGTTTCAATAATATTTAATAAAAGTGTATTGTCATTATCTGTGGTAGCATTTATGCTGCTTTTTCTTTCGGCATTTTTAACATTTTTGATTGATTTGATTTTTTCTAGGTCATTTTCAGTAAAGTTTATGCCATAGACGTTCATATCTTGAAGGTTGTTTTCTTCGTAAAATACTTTAGCAGTTTCAGTCATACCGTCCATGTATGCTTCGATTCCAGAGTATGCCATGATGCCGATTGCGACCATTAGAAAGATTGTTATAAACTGAGATAAATTATTTTTGATATCTCTTTTCATTTTTTGCTTTAGCATATTACCAACTTACCTCGTCAATCTTTTTAGGCTTTTCATTTAGAACATTGGATTCTACTTTACCGTTTTTGATACGGATCACGCGGTCAGCAACATCAGCGATTAGAGAGTTATGAGTAACGATAATTACAGTTGTGTCTTCATCTGCTTCTTTCTTTAGGATTTTTAGAATTTCAGCACCAGTTTTTGAGTCAAGAGCACCGGTTGGTTCGTCGCAAAGAAGTATTTTAGGATTTTTCATGATAGCACGAGCAATTGATACTCTTTGTTGTTCTCCACCAGAAAGTTCACTTGGAAATTTATTCATGTGTTTTTCTAAGCCAACTTTTTTAATTGCTTCTGGTGCATCTTTGACTGTTTTAGTTACATCTTTAATTAGATTAACGTTTTCTAAAACTGTTAGACTTGGCAGGATGTTATAGAACTGGAAGATGAAACCGACTGATGATGCACGATATTTAGTTAGTTCTTTATCATTGTAACTTGTTATTTCTTCTCCGCCAACAATTATTTTTCCACTTGTTGCACTATCCATTCCACCGAGAATGTTTAGAAGGGTTGATTTACCTGCGCCAGATGGACCTAAGATTACCACAAACTCGCCTTGTTTGATTTGTAAGTTGATACCACTTAATGCATTAAATGATTCTTCACCTATTTTATATGTTTTTGTTAAGTTTTCGATTTCGATATAATTTTCTTTCATATTTCCTCCTTCATTTATATGAAACTTATTTCATATAAAATTATATTACGTTATTTGGTAAGCGTCAATAGTTTGTGTTATAATTAATTTGTAGGTGATATTATGGATGCAGTAAGAATGCCAAAACAGAAGCGTGCTCTTTTAAAAAGGGAACATATTATAGAGTCCGGTTTTAAACTTATTTGTGAAAACGGTTATTATAATACTAATACAGCATTAATAGCGAAGGATGCTGGAGTATCAACAGGAATTGTTTATCAGTATTTTAAGGATAAGAAAGAAATTTTTATAGAGGGAATAAAGATGTATTCTGATAATATACTCTTCCCTATTTTGGATATTTTGAGTAATAATGAGGTTCATTCAGAAAATTTTGAGGATGTTGTTTCTAAGTTACTTGATTTATTTATTGATAGACATATACTAACGAAGAAGGCTCATGAAGAATTAATAAGTATGTCGCATGCGGATGCTGATATTGCAGAGATGTTTCATAAAAGAGAAATTGAAAGCACTCTTAAGATTGCAGAGATTTTGGAAGCTAATGGACATAATCCAGAACATTTAAAAGAGCGCGTCCATATAGCAATATCTGCTGGTGAGTATTTCTGTCATGAAGTTGTTTATCATAAACATGCAGAAATCGATTATAATGTAATGAAAGAAGAAGTTATTAAGTTAATTACTGATTTGCTTAGGTAATTAAGTTGACTTCTTCTTTTGTTTTATAGTAAAATTTTAGAGTAAGGATGTGAAAATATGAGACTTGTTGGTACAACAGTTCGTGGGATAAGAACCCCAATTATAAAAGAAAATGATGATTTAGCTAGTATTGTAGTAGATAGTGTTATTAATGCTAGTGAAAGTGAAGGATTTAATTTTAAGGATAAGGATATTATTGCAATTACGGAAGCTGTAGTTGGCATTAGTGAAGGAAATTATGTTACTGTTGATAATATAGTTAGTGATTTAAATGCTAAGTTTCCTAGTAAGGAAATTGGTATTGTCTACCCTATTTTATCTAGGAATAGATTTTCAATGATTTTAAAAGCAATAGCTAGAGCTATGGATAAGGTTACAATACTTCTATCTTTTCCAAGTGATGAAGTTGGTAATGGTATAATGGATGAAAACTTACTTAGTGCTTCTAGCTTTAATTTAGGTAGTTTAATTACTGAAGAAGATTATGAGAAGTATTTCGGAACATTTATTCATCCGTTTACAGGTATTAATATGGTTAACTATTATAGAGACCTAGTTAAAAGTGAAAATTGTGATGTAGAGTTTGTTTTCTCAAATAATCCAAGTGATATTTTAAAATATACTAATTATGTATTAAATTGTGATATTCATAGTAGATTTAAGACTAAAAAAACATTAAGTGAACAAGGTGCTTTTGTTCTTAGTTTAAGCGATATTTTAAATGAAAGTGTTGATGGCTCTGGTTTTAATCCAGATTATGGTCTTCTTGGAAGTAATAAATCAACTGATGAAAGACTAAAGCTATTTCCAAAAGATGGAGCTAGTTTGGTTTTAAAGATTAAAGATGAAATGTTTAAGAGAACTGGTAAAAACTTTGAGGTTATGGTTTATGGTGATGGTGCATTTAAAGATCCAGTTGGTGGAATTTGGGAGCTTGCTGATCCAGTAGTTAGTCCATTTTATACTGACGGTCTTAAAGGAACACCTAATGAAATTAAATTAAAGTATGTTTCTGATAATATGTTTGCTGATTTAAGAGGTGATGAACTTAAGGATGCGATTAAGGAAGAAATTAAAAAGAAAGATAATGATTTGAAAGGACAAAATGTTAGTTTAGGTACAACGCCTAGAAGAATTACTGATTTAGTTGGATCATTATGCGATTTAACTAGTGGTTCTGGTGATAAAGGTACGCCAGTTGTACTTGTTCAAGGATATTTTGATAATTTAGCTGATGAGTAGTATTTTAGATTTAATTAATAATTTAGATAGAAGTAAAAAGATTTTAGTTATTGGACATAAGAAGCCTGATACTGATACAATCTTTTCTTCTTATTTAATGAGTAATATATTAAAGTCTTTGGGGTATGATGCTGAGTATGCAGTTCTTGATGGTGAAAAAGTTAGTGATGACTGCGCAAAACAAGTTATGGACAATCTTGATTACTCTCCTTTTATATTAGATAAGGAAGATATTTCTAAATATAATTATTTTTTAACGGATCATAATGATGTTAATCAAAGCATTGGAGATGCTTCTTTGGTACTAGGAGCTATTGATCATCATCCTGATGCAGGTATGGTAAAAGTTATTGTTACAGATTATGTTAGTACATGCCTTGCGATTTATGATATGTGCTCTAGTTTTTATGAGTTTAGTGATTATGAGAAAAACTTAGTTTATATTGCTTCGATGGATGATAGTAGTTATGGGCTTAATGCTAGATATAAAGATAGTGATAAAGCACTTATTAAAAAAATGGGTTTTGATGAGACATTTGATGGGATGCTTGAAAAATATTTTATACCTACTGATATGAGTGATAAAATTAAAGCATTTAAAGAAAATGGATTTAAGGCTTATGATTTTAATGGGATTAAGTTTGTTAGTACTTATCTTAAGCTTCTTAATTTAGATTATTTAGATGATTATAGAAAGTTTATTCATGAGAGCTCTGAAAATATTCTTGGTTTATATATAGATATGAAGAATTTGAAGACATATACTTTCTTAAGATATAATGAACATTATTTAGAAAGAAGTTATGATTTTATTGCACCTAGATCAACAATTGTACTTAATAATACACTTAGTTATTTAAGGAGCGTTTATGAGCAAGATATTTAAAGATAGAAGCATATTACTCTTTGTTATATGTTTAGTAGAGATTGCTTTTTGTTTCTGGGTACTTATTTATTTTAATCATTTAGATCATTTAACATATCAGCAATCAGGAACTGATACTGCATCTTTAGCATTACTAGTTCAGAATATGTTTACGAGTACTTGGTGGGGTCTTATTATTTTAACTTTTGTTTTGATATGTATATTTAGTTTAACTGCTTTTATTTATAGAGATTTAAAATTTCAGTTTTTAAGTATTTGTTTATATGTTATTTTATTTATGTTATCTCTTAATTTCGAGGATACGTTTATGAATAATTTTAGTAATTTCTTAATTTTTGTACCTCTTGTAGCAGTTAATGTAGTAGCATATTTTAAGCAGAAAAAAATAAGCCTTACAGCTTAAATGTATTCTTCTATTTTAGTAAATTCACTACTTGATAGTAGTGTTTTTATTTTAGCTTTATTGTGATAAAGTTTTAGTTTTTCTTCATAGTAGTCTAGTTTTTCTTTGACTTCTTTTAGAGTTTTACTTACGGCATTTTTAGATACTTTATAGTTTTCAGCGATTTCTTCTTGAGTTAAGTTGTTAAAATAGTAATCAATAAAGTAGTCTTGTTTTGTTTTAGTAAATAAATCTTTGTAGTAGTCAAATAGACATGTATAGTATAATAAATCTTCCATTACATCATATCCTTAAATAGTCCATAGATATATTCTTCTATATCAAATGGTTTTAAATCATTTATTTGCTCACCAAGGCCAATATATTTTACTGGAAGAGATGTTTCTTCTTTGATTGCAAGAACAATTCCACCTTTGGCAGTGCCATCCATTTTAGTTAAGACAATACCAGTTATGTTAGTGATTTCTTTAAAGCTTTTGGCTTGACTTATGCCATTTTGTCCAGTTGTAGCGTCGATAATTAATAATGTTTCATGAGGAGCTCCTGGAATAAGCTTACCAATTACTTTATTTATTTTTTCTAGTTCTTTCATTAGACCTATTTTATTTTGAAGTCTACCAGCTGTATCTATAAGGATAATGTCAGCATTTTCTTCTTTAGCTTTTTCTAAGCCATCATAGATAACGCTTGCTGGATCAGCATTTTCTTTACCAACAAATAGTGAGTTTGTTCTATCTGCCCACTCTTTTAATTGCTCTACGGCACCTGCTCTAAAGGTGTCTGCTGCAACTAGTAAGACTTTTTTATTTTGTTTGTTAAAGAGATTTGCAAGTTTACCAATAGTAGTTGTCTTACCTACGCCATTAACACCAACCATTAAAATTACAGTTGGACCATCAGTTTGAATATTTATTTTATCTGTAAGAAAGTCTTCTTTAACGTAAATCATGAATAGTTCATCAACGATGACTTCTTTTAGTTCTTCAGTGCTTGTAATATTTTCACTTTTAACACGTTTTTTTAATTTGTCAGTAAAGTCCATAACTGTTTTAATACCGATGTCAGCTTTGATTAAAATATTTTCTAATTCGTCAAAGTATTCGTCAGTTACTTTAGTGTATTTATGGCCTAAGATAGATAGACTACTTATGAATTCGGTTCTACTTTTTTCTAGACCTTTATCGTAAGTTTCACGATTTTCGTTAGTCTCTTTTCCTTTAAAGATTTCTTTGAATTTGTTAAATAATCCCATTTTATCACCTACATTCTATATTACTTCCATCTGCTTTGGGATTTGCATTATTTAATTTTAGAGTTACTGTACCAGAACATTTTTCATCATAATCTGTTAGATAGTTATATTTTTTTAGGATGTCAAGAGAAACTTCTATGCCGTCACCGTTTAAAGCGTTTCGTGTACTTAAACAATAAGATTCTCCAGTAATTTCTGCTAAAACGTTTTCAGTTTTTAGAATGTTTAGTGCTTCACTATCACAGGTATTTAAATCTGTAATAAACATTAAAGCACTTTCTTCAGCATTTTTAATATTTAGTTTAGTTAGAGCATCTTTTGAACTAGTTAATTGTTTAGTTACTGCTGGAACTACAACAATCATTATTATTGCTAGAACAGTTATAACAGATATTACTTCAACTAGTGTAAAACCTTTTTGATTCATACGAGCCTCCTTGCTATATAAACAACCACAGTAGTCTTGTCTATATAGATTAAATTTTTTAGATAGTTCAATACTTCTTTTGTATCCTTCTTCTTTTTTGAAGTCTGCTGGCAAAAAGTTAATGCCTTCTTTTTCGGCTTCTTTGAAACCTATTTTGTTAATAAGTTCACTATTTTTATGCGGGCTTACGGTTAGTGTTGTACCGAAGTAGTCAAAGCAATTTTCTTTAGCTAATTTGGCAGTTTTAGATAGTCTTAGCACGAAGCATAAAGTACATCTTGCTCCGCCCTCTTTTTCTTCTTCAGTTCCTTTTATTTTTTCGTGATAGGTTTCATTGTCATAATCACAGTCCATATATTTAATATCTAATTCTTTAAGAAGTCTAATTTGTTCAGATTTTCTTTTTTCATATTCTTCTTTGGGTTCGATATTTGGATTATAGTATATAACAGTTATATCGAAGTTAGGTTTCAATCTTTCAATAACACTTGATGAACAAGGTCCACAGCAGCTGTGTAAGAGGATTGTTTTTTTGCCATCAAATGTTTTAATTATTTTTTTCATTTCTTCATTGTAGTTCATATTTATCCCTCGTAAAGTGTTAGTACGTATCTTTCGTAGTTACCACTATCTAAATTTAGAACACCCTTTTTGTCTTTAAGACTTGCATATATTTGATTATAGTATGATAAGACATTACATTTTTTTACATTAGTGTAGACAGTGTTGCCATCTTTCATCTTTAGTTTAAATCTGGTACTATCTATCGTTTCGCCTGCTTCGTTTTTGCTTGGTGAGTATTCGATTTCACTAATGTCGCCTATGATGTCTTCATTTAACTTCCCTAGTTCTTCAGCAAAATTTTTAAGTGTTTCTTCTGGAGTGTAATTATTTAACTGCGGAACACCTAAAAAAGTTTTATCATTTATATACGTTCCATTTGATAAAAGATAGCTTTGATTGGTTAAATTGTAAGCAACTACTTTTTCTTCGGTAACACTTATTGTTATTTGAAATTTGAAGTTTTTCTTAATTTGTACATCCTTTATAAGGGGATTTTGTTTTAATGTCTTAATTATTTTGGATTTGTTGATACTTATAAATGATGGATAGTTTTTAAGGTTTGCAGCTTCGATTATTTCGTAGTCTTTTACTTCTTTATTTCCAGTTATGATGATGTTTTTAACAGGTCTTTTTAAAAGGTAGTATGTTCCATTTATGACTAGATAAACTAGTAAAATAAGAATGAGAAATTTTTTAAAATTAAATTTTCTTTTTACTACCTTTTTAGTTTTCATGTTTGCTCCTTTTATTCTTTAATTAATTCTTTGATTTTTTCATATATTAGAGTACTACTATTATCAATACTCATTTTTTTGACGTTTGCACTTATTTCTTTATATAGTTTTTCGTTTGTTAGAAGTTTATTTATTTCTTCTTTTAATTTGTCTTTAGTTAAATCTTTTTCTTCGACCATTATTCCAGCTTTGGCATCACTTAAGCTTTTAGCGTTGTAGTACTGATGATTATTTGCGACGTATGGGCTTGGAATAAGAATGCTTGGCTTACCTAAAGCCATTATTTCGCTTATAACGCTTGCTCCTGCTCTTGTTACTAATACGTCTATGTCTTTAATTAAAGCACTCATATTATCGATGTATGGTACTACGTGAACGTTTTTAGAAAAGTCTTTAGGGAATGCGTCAAAGTAACTTTTACCAGTAACATATATTACGTCATAGTTTTCTTCTTTAATGGTTCTTAGATATTCTTCCATTTTTTTGTTAATGATACCACTACCTAAACTACCTTGTACGATTAGGACGCATTTATGGTTTAGCGGTACCCCAAACTCTTTTTTACTCATTGGTTTTCTATCAATTGCCATTTCACCACATGGATTGCCAGATAGAAAAGCATTATCTCCAAAGTATTTTAAGGTATCTTTAAATGATACTCCAATAAGGTCTACTTTTTTGCTTAGTACTTTATTGCTTTTTCCTGGAATGCTATTTTGCTCATGAATGAATGTTTTAATTTTTAATTTTCTAGCTGCTCTTAAAACAGGAAATGTTACGTATCCACCGACACCAATAACGATATCTGGTTTAAATTCTTTCATTATTTTTAAGCATTTTTTTTCAGCTTTAATAATTAGGCCTATATTTTGAATGTCTCTTTTAATCATTGTTTTACTAAAGCCATAGATTTCAATACTTTCATATTTAATATTTTCTTTTGGTACGATATCTTTTTCCATACGGTTATGAGTACCAATATAAAGTATTTCACTGTTTGGTTCTTTTTCTTTTATTTTTTTAACAATTGCAAGTGCCGGATAAATATGACCACCGGTACCACCAGCGCTAATTATTACTTTCATGTAATCACCTACTTCTATTATATAATAAATACCTCATTTTTTTAATTATTTTGTAAGAGTTTATTGTAAAGAGTCTCTAATTCTTCATTTTTGATAAGTGAAAATGGTTTATTTAGAATATTTTCATCGATATTAAGATTATTTACGATTTCTTTTGCTTCTTTTTGGGTTAAATTATCTCTAATTATTAAACTTTCAATAATTGCGTTTTTGCACTTTTTATGATCTAAATTATATATATTTTGAAATAACTCTTCTATTTTTGTAAGTTCTTTTTTAGGAGTTAATCTAACTAAACAAGATGTTACTCTTGGTGCCGGATTAAATGCTTCTTTAGGAACATCGATTATTTTTTCAATATTAAAGAAAACGTTTGTCATTAAGCTTAGGTAGGTTATCTTTTTGTCAAGTGCGTTCATGCAGTAGTTTTTACCCATCATCATAATTAGTTCATCAAAATCTTCTTTGGTTAGTTTTTTTATAAATGGCTCAATGATACTGTATGGAATGCTTGTAATGATTTTATTTACTTTGGGCCAAGGAGTCTTGATAGCATCATCAATAATTATATTTATGTTAGGAATTTCTTTTAAGTATTCTTCTAGACGGTTATCTTTTTCGATGACGGTTAGTTTTTTTACTCTTGTGGCAATAATCCTTGTTAGAGTTCCTTTGCCTGGGCCTATTTCAAGACAGATATCATCTTTTGTTAGGTTAGAGGCTTCAATAAATTTATTTATAACTACATCACTTACTAAGAAATGCTGATCAAGTTCATTTGTATTATTTCTAAAATTCATGGTCAATCCTTTCTAATTCCTCTTTGGCTTTAGTGACTCCATTATCAAGAGCAATGTTTAAATATTTTATAGCTTTTTCTTTATCGATATCAACAATATCATTTTTAGTTAGATAAAAGTATTTTGCTAAATTATAGTAGCCGTAATAATACTTTTCTAGTACTGGCGCTTCGATTGATTTTTGATAGTAGAAAAATGCTTTTTGATTATCGTTTTTACTTCTATAGATTTCACCTAATTTATTTAGGGCCCAGCTTTCGTTATTATCTGCTGATAGTTTAAAATAGTTTAAGGCTTTTTCTTCGTCTATTTTTTCGTAGTATCTTCCTAGATTATTGTAGGCATAAACATAGCCTAAATCTGCTGCTTTTGTATAGCACTCTAATGCTTTTTCAATATCTTTTTTATTATCTGGAGTAAAGCCATTATAGTAAAAATTACCTAAGGTATTTATGGCAGCAATGCTTCCTAGTTTGATTGCTTTTTCAATATATTCATAAGCAAATTCGGTAGAATAACCTGATATTTTTTTATAATAAATTAGATTTGCGACCATCCAAGATGCTTTTGGGTGATTTTTTTTGGCAGCTTTTAAATAATAATTAAAGCAAGTATCATAATCAACTTTACCTGTAATTAGTCCAGAATATTCTAGAGAACCTAATTCAGCTAAGGCATACATATTGTTCCTTTTAGCTAGTATTTTAAGTGAGTTAATGTAGCTTACTCCTTCTTGAAGATTTATTTGAAGGTATTCGGCAAGCTCTTTGCTTTTAATATCTATATTAGTTTCATAGTTAGCAAGTGGTTGTTCATTTTCTAAAATAGTATAGAAAAGGATTAGAACAAATGCATTATAAAGGTCTTTATTTTCATAATAGTTAATAATTTTGTTTAAGTATTCTTCTTTTATTGAAGCATCTGTCTTGGCAATATTTATTAAATTGTCAATTACCTTTGAGAGTCTTTTACTTGAGTTTACTATTTTAATAGCATTATCATCTTCTGTGTAAATGACTTCGTCTAGGATGCTTACAATATTGGTTACGACGGGAAGAAGAATGTTTTCATTGTCATTATATAGTTTTTGATAGTCATAGTATATCTTTTTGTAATCCATGCTGATTGCTCTATAACCTATACAATAATTGTTAACGGTTTTGGAGCTAATATCATTTACATTAAAAAGTGTGCAAAATATTTCGGTTTGAATACTGGTTAGTTTATTAGTAGAGTTTTTCTTAATGGAATTAAATAGATTACCTAATGATAAATAGTCTTTGCCTTCATTCATTTTAATAAATGCTTTTTTCATACTTCCTCCTTTGCACATATATTTTACCATATTTTCCTTATATTTGTTAGTGGTGTGGAATTTATGTGGAGTTTGATTGTTTATATTAACGATTTATTTTTAATATAATTTTAATGGAAAGGAAAGATTATGAAAAAGATAATTAAAAATTATAAACAATCTATTATATTAATAGGTTCACTTATTATAGGTACAATAGTTGGATTAATATTTAAGGAAAAAGCTACTGTACTTGAACCACTTGGTACTTTATTTATTAATATGTTACTTGTGGTTGTAGTACCGCTTATATTTTTATCTATTACAACATCTATTGGTAAGATTGATAAACCTAAAAGAGTTGGTAAAATATTAAGAAGTATTATTTTAGTATTTATATTTACTTCACTTGTTAGTGTTGTTATCGGGCTAACATCACTTAAGATTAGATTAGTTGATAGTGGAGATGCTAAAAAGATTACAGCTTTACTTGATGAAACTAGTGAGATTAGTGATGATGCTTCTGTACTTGAGAAGTTAGTTAATTCAGTCAGCACTAACGATTTTGTAAATTTATTAAGTAAAAATAATATTTTAGCTCTTATTGTTATTTCTATATTAAGTGGTCTTGCTATTAATAAAAGTGGTGAGAAAGGAAAGAGTTTTCTTAAGGTGTTAGATAGTGCTTATGAAGTATTACAAAATCTTATAAAGATACTTATGTATTATGCACCAATTGGACTTGGATGTTATTTTGCTTCATTTACGGGAACGTTTGGAGCAAGTGTAACTCAAGGATTTGTTAAAATGCTTGTTATTTATACTATCTTAGTTTTATTTGTATATTTTGTTATTTATACTTTATATGCTTATATGGCTGGTGGTAAGATTGGTGTTAAGAAATACTGGGCAAATATTATCCCAGCTAGTGTTACTGCTTTATCTACATGCAGCTCTGCGGCATCTATTCCAGTAAACACTGAATGTGCTAAAAAAATTGGTGTTAGCGAAGATATTGCTAGTCCAACTATTACACTTGGAACATCATTTCATAAAGATGGTTCTATTATTGGTAGTGTATTTAAGATAATGTTCTTAGTTTACTTATTTGATATGCCAGTAAGTGGTATTAAGGTTTTAGGGGTATCATTACTTGCGACTATTTTAGTTACGGCTGTACCTATTGGTGGTGGAACAATTTCAGAAATGCTTATTTTAAAACTTATGGGATTTCCAGTATCAGCACTTCCAATACTTACTATTATTGCTACAATAATTGATGCACCGGCTACACTTTTAAATGTTACTGGCGACTCAGCAAGTTCTATGCTTGTTTCAAGAATAGTTGATGGAAAAGATTCATTGAAAAAAGAACTTTAATAAAGTTCTTTTTTTTGTAATTATGGGATTCCTATATTGTTTTGTTTTTATCTTTATCATTAGATTTTATATAGTTTTCCACTTCTTCTCTATCACTGAAGTGATGTTTTTCTTTGCCTATTATTTGGTAGTCCTCATGACCTTTTCCTAAAATTAAAAGTGTATCACCTGGTTTTAACATATTTAATCCACTTATTATGGCTTTCCTTCTATCCGGTTCCACTATGTAGTTATCTTTAGATACTCCTTCTACAATGTCTTTTAAAATAGCTATATCGTCTTCTTCTCTTGGGTTATCATCAGTAAAGATAACTATGTCTGAAAGTTCAGTTGCAATGTTACCCATTATTGGTCTTTTTAGTGGGTCTCTGTTTCCGCCACAACCAACTACAGTGATTATTCTTCCTGTTGTAACTTCTCTATTTGATTCAATTATTTTTTGAACAGCGTCTGGTGTATGTGCATAGTCTACTATTGCTCTATTACCATTTACGTTTATTACTTCATTTCTTCCTTTTGGTGGATTAAGTTTAGCTGCGCATGATACAACTTTTTTAGGGTCGAATCCTAGTGATGTAACTAATCCAAGTGATGTTAGGTAGTTATATACATTAAATTCACATAACATATTTGTTCTTACACCAAATTGTCTATCGAAGTATTTAAACCATATTTTAGTGCCAGTTGTGTCTGGTTCATAATCTAGAAAAGCTATATCTCCTTTTTTGTTACCAATTTTTATTGTTTTGTCTGTTTCAAAATTTTTAGCGTGCTCATCGTCCCCATTTACAATCATTGTAGCATCTGGTTTAAGATGAGTTAAGATCTTCTTTTTAGCTTTTAGGTATTCTTCCATTGTTTTATGATAATCTAGATGGTCTTCTGTAAGGTTAGTAAAGGCTGCACTGTCAAAGCTAATTCCTTCTATTCTTCCTAGTGCTAAGGCATGACTACTTACTTCCATTACAATGTATTTTGCGCCTTTTTCTTTAGCTTCATAAATAAGATTATAAAGAGTTAAGATATCTGGTGTTGTGTTTGGAAGTTCTCTTACTAGTTTACCATTTATATAGAAGCCTACAGTTCCAATATAGGCAGATGACTCACCTAGTTCATTTAGTGTTTCACTTGTTAAAAGTGCAGTTGTTGTTTTTCCATTTGTTCCAGTTATACCAATAAACTTTAAGTCTGCAAAATCTTTTGAGTATTCTTCTTTCAAATGATTTTTTAGGTACTCTGTTGTATCTGGTACGATTAGAGTTGGAACGCTATATGAGCCATGCTCTGCTACTATAAATTTGGCACCTTTTTTTATCGCTTCATCTATATATTTATGTCCATCAACAGTATATCCTTTGATAGCTACAAAAGTATCCCCCTCTTTTACTTCTTTTGAATTTGTTTTAATTTTTAACATAATATGCCCTCCGTATTTAATTATACGGCTTTTCACTTATAAATTTCTTTCTTCTTTTCCACACGTGGAAAAAGAGTTAATCTGTAACCCTTGTAACATTGTATCCATATGCTTCAAGAATTGAGGTAACTCTTTTACTCTTTACTCCTTTAGAACAATATATATAATATTTCTTTTTTTTATCAAAGTATTTTTGATGATTTAATATTAAATTTTCGTATGCTCCTTGATATTTTTCGAGGTTAATAAATGTACCATCTTTGTGGTAGTCTTTTATATTTATTGTTTTCATATTGTATTATATGTTTATTATTTTTTTGTGAATAAAAAAAGAGCCTAAGCTCTAATCGTTAAAGAAGTCATCATAGTATTGATCATCTGTTGTATTATCATCACCAACAACAATACTATCATTATCAATGTTAATTATTGGTTCTTCTTTTTCTTTTGTTTCGTAAGTGTCTCCTAAGTCGAAGCGTTCTATTTCTGGTTCTTCTTTTTTAGGTTCTGTTACATTTACATTTTGATTTGCTTTTTGCTGTGCTTCTTCTTTTTCTAATTCAGCTATTTTGGCATCAATTCTTTTAACTAAATCATCTACATCAAATTTTGGTACTTTAGGTTCTGATTCAGAAGGTGTTTGTACTTGTGAACCCATTAGTTCACCGAAGTTTGGTGTCTCTTCAATTTTTGGTGTTTCACTAATTTTATTTTCAGTAAAATCATTTGGCATACTGAATGTTTCTTGATGCTGCACCGAATTGTTAAGAGGTGACTCCATAAATGATTTTTCAAATTTTGAATTAGTTGTTTTGATATCTTTAGGAGTTTCTTGAACTGAGTTGAATGGATTAAATCCTTTTGACATACTTATAGGTTCTTTTTCTTCTTCCTTTTCTTTTTCAAGTTCAGGCACTGGTGTTGGGGTTGATGGAAGTTTTTTATCTAACGCGTCAAATAGTTTACTACGTTTTTTTACTTTTACAAATTCTTTAATATCAAATAAGTCGATTGGACGTTTTTCTCTTTCAACAAGAACTCCATTACCATAGTTAGCTGAGCCCCAATCTATTTCGAAACTTGGTGTAAGTTTAGTTCTAAATGGGTTTAGTCTTGATCTTAATATTATTACTTCGAATAGTTTAAGTTTTTGAAGGTCGCTAACAGTGATCAGTGGCGTTGATGCTGTTTTGTCTTTATCTTTTGATTTTACTTCACCACATAATTTACTTATTTCTTCTAGGGCTGCAAGTTCAGTTGTAATAAGATAGATGATGTTTCCACAGTTACTTCTTATTGTTTCAGCTTGCTCTTTACCGTATACATCGTTTAATTGTGCAAAGTTTTGAATAATGAATGTGAAACGAATTGCTCTACTACGTGCTGCAGTAACCATTGTTGTAACATCTTTTAGTGGAGGCATGTTTGCAAACTCATCTAGAATAAAGTTAGTACGATGAGGTAATTTACCTTTAGGACTGTTTTGAGCAACATCAATTAAGGTTTCGTATGCTTGTTTTAGGAAGATTGTTGCTAAAGCATGGTATGTTGTTTTTTCATCGTGAATAATCATAAATACAGCTGTTTTTTGTTTACCAATATCTTCCATATTGAAATCACTATATGAAAGCATTTCGCTTAACTGTTCACGTGAAGCAAATAGTCTGATTTTTTGTCTAAATACTGATAGGATACTTCCTTTGGTTTCTGTTGGAGCATTAATTGTATTTGAAGCAAATACGTATGCACTTGAGTCTTCACCTTTTAGTAAGAAGTATTCTTTTGTATAGTTGCTTGTTGCAAAATTTTCTTCTCCTACTGTTGACATGTAGTTAATTGAGTTTAAGTTTATTTGTGATTCCTTAGCATCTTCGAATAAACCTAGTGCTAAACCTGAGAAGAAGTCGGCAGCACTTTTTTCCCAGAATGGGTCATTTTTATTTTCTGGGTCATATAGGATATTTAATGCTACATCGTCTAGTAACTCTGTAGCTTTATCTGTATTTCCTTCTTTATATAGTTTATATGGTAGTGTTAGTGGATTCCATGCATTACCCATGTTTGGATTACGGAAGTTAAGAACAATTATTTTGTATCCTCTTTGTCTTAACATTTCTGAGTGATCCCTGTAAAGTTCTCCTTTTGGGTCTGTTAGAATCATACTTTCGCCCTTACGAGCTAAGCTTTGTACTTGTGGGTCAACTAGACATTTTGTTTTACCTGAACCAGTTGCTCCGATTACTAGGTTGTGATAATCTCCATTATCTACCCACATATTTTTACCATCGTTTATTAATGGAATACCAGCGGCTTTCGCTTCTTGTTCTTTAATAATTATTTTTTCAACGCCAGCATCTTTTTTTACTTCGCTAGCTTTAGCCCATCTACTATATCCTTTTTCGTCTTTTTCACCGATTTGCAAGCCAAATCCTTTGCCTTTTTCTTTTTCGAAAATATATGAAGAAACACTAAAAAAGATTGATACTAAGACTGCTGTAAATACTACTAAAGTTGGTGCTATATAGTCTTTTGTAAATCCCATGAAAAAGTTAAGTCCGTAAAACTCTGTGGTATTTAGAAGACTTGTAACATTAA
This sequence comes from bacterium, assembly GCA_030525085.1. GTDB lineage: Bacteria > Bacillota_I > Bacilli_A > RF39 > UBA660 > CAG-533. The sequence goes on along the minus strand of JAUNFK010000001.1, from coordinate 14,864 downwards.
GCACTGCTAAAGATGATAGAATTAGTAATGCTATACAAAATATAATGAATATTATTAAATCTTTTGCAGATACTCTGAATCTCATATTAGTCACTCCTCATAGTTTATTATATCTTAATTTTATATTATTTTCTAGATTATTTACCTGTATTTTTTGCCTTTATGACAATATATATTATTGCAGCAAGAATTCCAAGGCCAAATATATAAAATATTATGTTATAGTTTTTTGTTTCCTCTTTTTGTGGTGTATTTAATTCTTTACTATAGTTTAGGTATATTTCTTTAGTTTTATAATTTTCTTTTGTTAAGGTCCATGTATAAGTGTTACCACTAACGCCATCTGCATTTTGCTTTGTTACTTTATGATTAGTTGTAATGTTAATGGTAACTTTATCTAAATCAGGGTAATTTTCAAATATGCTTCTTTTTTTACTTACTGTTAATCTCATAATATTACCTGATTCTGTAAGTTTAAATGTTGGCACGTGTGTCTTAACTATTGTAGAATCGGCATAATTATCTTTGGTAAATTCTGCTTCGTATTTTACACCTATTTCATTGTTAGTTTCAACTTTGGTAATTGTATAGTATTTAAAGTCATTTTGTTTAAAGTTCACTTCTGGCTTGTAGTTTTCAAATATAATGGGAATATTTGATTTTAATGCAACGTCTACAGATTTTTTGTTTTTTGTAGTAATATCATTAGTTGTTAATATCATTTCTTCTTTAAAGGAATCGCCATCTATATTTAAATTATATACTGCTTCACACCCTGTTAACATAAATATTAGTGTTATTAAAAGTATTGCTTTTTTCATATTAACCTCCGCAGTGATTAGCAAAATATCCACTCATTGAGATACCAGTGTAGCTACTTGCACTTGAGTATGAATAATTGCCATACTGAACTCCTCCACCAGTAGATTCAGCTGTAATTAATGATGAACCAGTGTTTTCTAATACAAGGATGACGTGACCAGAGTTAGCGATTACATCTCCTGGTACTAATTTGCTAAATGATACATGATCGCCTAGATTTAGGAAGCCAGATGCACCAGACCAAACGCCGATGTTTGCAGCGTGCATTGCCCACATTACAAATCCTGAACAATCTAAGCCACTATAGTAGTCATAGCTGCCATTAGGCTTTTGAATGCTAGCACCAATATTTGCTCCCCAGTTAGGGTTTACTATAGGATTCTTTTGTACGTGTCCACCACCATAATAGTATGGTAAGTGGAATCCCTTAGCATGCAAGCCATCAATTAGTGCTATTGCTGCCGCAGCAACAGAGTTTCCTGTACAACCACTACCTACAGCATTTTTTATTTTGTTTTCCAATTCTGTAACTCCATCTTGGCCAATTGCTTCTAATAAGCTTTGTCCTTTAAGTTCTGTACTTTCTGTATAAGATGGATAGCCAAATTCAGAAGTTCCACCTGGTCTTTTATTTTTGCTTAAAATATAATTAACTACGATGTCATGAATTTTTATATAAGTTTGTGAATCATAGTGAACACCGTCTTCTGTTCCAAAATCTGATTTTATTTGGCTATATACATCAATATAAATTTCACTAAATGCATCTTGCATTGTGCTATTAAATTTTTCGATGTCGGCGTTTGTTACTGTGTATCCATTTTCTGCTTCTTTTGCTTCATCAACTGGATTAACACTCATTACATAGAAAGTCATTTCTGGATTATTTGATTTTAATTCTAGATATTTATCTAGATAACTTGCACTATTTCCTAAGTCGTTTACACCGAACGCTAGAACGACAAATTTCTTGCCATTTTTTGTACTCTCAAGTTGAGGTATTGCTGTGCTTGTAAACCATGAGTATCCTGCCCCTACTTCGGCGATGCTAGATACACTTTTATTACTAATTGAACTCATCATACCGACGATTCTTGAATCCCCCATATATATTAATAAATTTTCAACTTCGGCTTTTGTATATGCTGAGGCATTGGCATTTGATGAACTGTTAGAGACATCTCCACCTTTGCTTGTTAAGTCTAGCATAGAGCCTAAGTTTGGACTTAACATAATCATAAACATTGGCATAAATAAAGTGAAAATTGCGGGAATGCTTAATAGTAATAACAGCTTTTTGGTTTTGCTTTTTTTTGGAGGTGCACTAGCTTGGGCTTTATCGTTTCCTCCACCATCATATGTTGATGCTTTTTTAGCAGCTGACACTGCTTTTTGTTTTTGCTCCGCTTTATCTTGTGATGTGGCAGCACCTACAGCATCGCTTGCCCCACTTTCATTTAACTTGTTAGATGTTTCTTGAATTTTGTTACCCATTGGTACTCTTTTGTTGATTTCATTTATTCCTTTACCAACTAGTTCTGATGATTTTCCACCAGTTAGTTTATCGGCGCCTTTGACGATTGCACCGGCTGCCATAGCATATGGGTTTTTAGTTTTCATAGCAACGTTTGCTGCATTTCTAAGGTTATTGGCATTGTTTTCAATGTTTCTTTGATCTTGGGCTTTTGCAGCATCTTCTGGTGATTGTTGTTCTTGACCTTCTCCGCCACCTTCAGATGTTTCTCCAGGTTCACCAGCTTGACTATTTGTAGCTGGTTTTTTTTCTGGTTCGCTAGCTTCTGGTGTTAGACCATTACTTTGCGCTTTGTAAGTTCCATCGTCCATAAGGCACCTCCTTTACTATTTGTTATATTTTTTAATTTTATTTTTCAATTGTATAACTATCTAAATATACGGTATAATCCATAATGCTATTTTCTTTAAAAATAAATGTATTGTCAGCATTATCAATTATATAATACAATTTGTATTTAGTTTTATCAACTACTGTGTATGAAACAACTTTAGCATTTAAAAATTTTGTTGAGTATAAATTTTTTAAAGCTTTTTCAAAATCTTCATAGGTTTTAAGTTTTTGTGCTTTATAGTAATTATCTACTCTTTCGTATGCTGCTTCTTTATCATTTATTGTTAAATTTACGAAGTCTGCTAAATATTTTCTTGCCATATCTTCTTCAGTTACATATGTATATGTTACTTCATTTACTTCATAATTGTGTAGATATTCATATGTTTCTTTATTATTTTCTTCTTGTTCTTTTTGGTTCATAAATATTGAAAATATTATGGCCCCGATTACGGCAAGAACGCAAATTATTATGGCAGCTTTGTCAGAATCAAATTTTTCCATTAAGATTCCTCCTTAAACATTTCTCCGTCATAAGGTGTTATATCAAATAGTCTACTTGAACTATCAATTGTTACTATAAGATAGTATTCACCAACTTTTGTGATAGAGTCTATTGTATCTTCATTTAAATTTCCTTTTAAATAATATTTTTTTATAGTATCGCTTACCTTTTCTTCATACATTTTTGTTGCACTATATGTTAGGCTTCTACCAGCAAAATTGTCTAGTTTTGTAAGGATATTTTCTTTTGTAATATTCTTTTTGTTAGCGTAATTTTCATTAAGTACTTTTATTAGTGAGTCTTTGTCTTCGCTAGTTAAATAATTGATGTATTTTGATGCACATCCATTAACTGTGAAGAAGTCTGAATAACTTTCAACAAGTTTAATTTCAACTTTTGGTTCTTCTTTCACTTCTTTTGGTGTTAATATTTTTCTTATTAAAAAGGCTGCTAGAATAGCAGCTATTCCAGCGCCTATTATCATATAAGTTTTTTTATCCATAGTTCTCCTTACTAGTACCCATGTACGAAGATTTTACATTCTTTTTGTCTTCTGTTTCTTAAGCCTTGTTCATATTGAGTTCCTGGCATAACTGCTACTTCATGCCACCAGTTGGTACATAAAGAGTCTGATGTTCCATAAGAACTATATGCTTCGAAGAATCCATTGATAGATCCTCTATTATACTTTAAGCTTGTTAGAGCGTCTATTTGGTAATCTGTTAAATTAAGGCCCCTACTTGAACATAAGGCTTTTATCGACTCCCTATCTTGGTTAAGCCGGTCTGCAAATATTTGGTCGACGACGGTTTTATTCATTGTCGTACCACAATAGTTATAGTAATCATTATTGGTTGATAGAGTAACTCCATATTTTTGGAATAGATCAACATTATATTTAAGTGTTATACCATGACCTACTGTTGGAATGTCTCCAGAGTTACAATAAACTGTGTAAGTATCTCCAGTTCCTCCACCGCCTTCTAATTGCTCTATTAATTCTACTAGATTAGATGATGCTGATGGTGATGGTCTAGGATTATCTTGACTAACGTAATTTAGTGGGTCAACTCTTGTTGAAGCATCTGTTCTAACTTCAAAATGTAAATGTGTTCCTGTTGAACGTCCTGATGAACCAACTTTAGCGATTACTTGACCTTGTTGAACACTATCGTTTACTTTTACTTTAATTGAGTCTTGATGAAGATGAGCATATAATGTGTACATTCCATCAGAGTGACTAATCATTATATAATTTCCATATCCTCCACCACATGACTTATCGCCAAATGATACACAGTTATTGATTACTTTAGTTACGATACCATCTTTAGAAGCTATTACATTTACTACTCCAGCGTCTGCTGAAGGTGCAATATCAATTCCAGAGTGGCCACTGTTAGCCGTACCAGTTATTGGATCTATTCTTAAGCCAAACATACTTGTAATAGTTGTTGGAAATGGTGTTCCAGTAGCAAATAGTTTACCATTTTCTTCAGTAGTTTCTTCTGAACCTATTGGCCACCAATATGATGAACCACCGCCACTAGTGTAGTTTACTATATTATCTTCTTGACCATAGTTTTTAAGTAGGTCTTTTATCATTGTTACAATTTTAGTTCTGGCTTCAGTAATTTCATCACTGTACTGTTCTTTTTCACTCTCGGTAAGTTCAGTGTTTTTCTTTTTGCCAGTTTCATCTAATACTTTTGTATAATAGTTACTTAAGTGTGGTTTCTTATCAAAGTAGTTTCCTTTTATAAGGAATTCCCAGTATTTACTTTCTGCAACTTCTTGAGCATTATTTACGGTATATTGATAACCAGCGTAACCACTACTGCTTGCTTCACTTTGACATTTAGTTTCAGCATCAGATTTTATACCAAAGAATGATAATACGCCACTATTGGCCATAACTTTTTCCCAGAAACCAACGTAATCTTGTTTAATTAAATCTTTACATACACCATTTTCTAAAATTGCCATGCTCCCAACACATTCAGTTGTTTTTGTGCCATCTTCGTTGGTTATTGTTGTTGGCGCATATGTTCCGTAACATTGTGAACGATATCCAAGCATTGATTTTAGTAATAACTTAATACTGTCTGATTCATTTTCCCAGTATGATGCATCATAATCTTTGTCGATATCATAGTCTGTATCGCTTTCATCTCCGGTGTATGGATTAGATGAACCTCCAGTCATTTGTTTGTAATAGTCTCCAGAGTCTGCGAATAGGTCTGGGTCTAATTCAAAGAAAGCAGTCATTATTATTATTTTATCATCTATAAATAGTCCTCTTGCTTGATATTTAGCTAGAAGCTTATATAACCTTGTATAAAAAACTTTTTGACTAGCAATTATTTTTTCTTTACATTTGTCTATTTCTGGTTGGTTATCGTAATCTTCACTACATAAAAATGTCCAATATCCTAAATTTTCTTCAGCAAATTTATCAAAATCAAAATCAGCATATTTAAAATTAGCCGCATTTGTTATTCTTGGACTTAGAAAAAAGACTATTAAAAAGAAAGGTATTAATGCAATACCTATTTTTAATAGTCTATTAGTTAAATGTTTATTATTAAACATATTATCACCGCCTAATATTTTATAGTCCTCCACCAGAACCAAATGAATCTAATTCGTCTTGAGTAAGAACTACATTTATTCTCATTCGTCTGTTACCACAAACAAATAGAGCTTCTCCCTGACTATAAGTTTTAATACTTTCTTTTTCATTATCGTTTAAATCTATTAATCTTGATAAGTCTTCAACAGCTTGCTTTTTTAATCCCATAACAAGATAGTATGCAGCATTGTCAAAGATTGCTTTACCATGAACAAAAATACTTTCAGCAGCAAAGTCTGTTGGTTGCTGTGTGATAATAATTGTTCCAGTGTTATATTTACGGCTACGTCTTTGAATTTGTGCTAAGAATTCTGCACCAAGTTCATTCTTGCTTGATAGAAGTACGTGTGCTTCATCTACAAACATTACTGTATTTGTTGATTTATCTAAACATAATCCCCAAGCGTATTTTAGAATGTTAAAGAACAAGGCATTACGAATATTTTCGTCACTATTCATTAATTCTTTTATGTTAAATACAATGAAATCACTCTTAGTTTCAATTGTTGTATGACCATTAAAGTAGAATCTTAATTCTTTTACAAATGGTCTTACACGTAGTTCTAAACGTTCCATAACGTCTTTTTCTCTAGTAGCTTCTGGCATTGATAAAAGTTTTCCTTTTATTGTAGCGTATACATCATCAAAGATTGGGAAGTCTTTTGATGTAAATCCACTAAAGTCTGTATTAAAATCTATATTAAATCTTTTATATGTGTCTTGTACAACTTCACTAAACATTGCAAGAACATCTTCTTCGATTGATGGATAGTAGTATTTCATAAAGGCTTTTAATGATTGAAGTGTTCTTGTAAGTACTGTGTATCCAAGACCTTCCTTTAGTTCGTCTTCATCAGCATCAAAGATAACTTCAAGTGGGTTTACCATACCAAATTTACCACCACGACCTAAATCAATAAAGTCTCCACCAAAGTTGTGGGCCATATCTCCTAGTTCACCTTCTGGGTCAATAGCGATTATTTTGCAACCATTTCTAATGTGTGTTCTAAGCATTAATTTTGCGGCTGTTGATTTACCACTACCAGATGTACCTAAGATGATCATGTTAGCATTATTTCTGTTAAATTCTTTTTTGGTTTGATATAAGAACTGGTTAAATAGTACCACACCACCTGAGAAATCAACGCCTAATAATGTACTTGATCCAGGGTCTTTAATACTATCAAAAACAAATGGATACATTGCTGCAATTGTTGGGCTTGGAATTGGAATACCAACTCTTTGCTCTACATCTTGTTTAGGGAATATTGGAATCATTGATTTTAAAACTTTTTCTTGTTCAAACATCATTGGAATTCCTCTCATGCCCATTGCATCTAAATAGTTTCTAACTTGCATTTTTTTGTTTTCTAACTCTTCTTTAGTATCTGCGGTTAGCATAATGTGCATTTGGAAATCAAATATTTTTGATTGCGTCGCAGCAAGCATTTGAACGAATGATTCTAAAGATTCATAATCTTGACGGATTCTTTCTTGCAAAGTTCTTTCGTTTTCATGTTGATAACGATCTTTTAAGTCTGCTATCTCTTTATTAATCATACGACTCATTGTTGAGAAGTCAATTGGAATATGTTTTATTACAACTTTTACACCCGGAAGATTAGTTACATTAGCTAAGAATCCAGGGCCAATAATTTTTGGATAGCTTATGACAGTTAGTATAGTTGCATATTTATCGCTTATTATAAAGTCATTTACATCAAACTTCATCCCTTTAGGGGCTATTTCACTTTTAAATGTATTAGACATTACTCATCACCGTCCCATACTCGTTTTTTGCTCCCCCATTAAGGAAGTTTTGCAATAAGAATTTTAAATCTTCATCGCTTGTTTGTCTTGAATTAAGTCCACATCCAGCTAAATTAGCAATTAATGTTTGAACTCTTTTTTGAACAACCTCTAACTTTTTATCTCTAAATAGGAAGAAATACTCTGTATCTACTGCATTAACGCTACTACTTCCGAACATTTCTGCTTTTTGAATATCTTGATTAATTAATTTTCTTACTGCTTGATTTTGTGCATTGTCATATTGTAGTTGTAATTGAGATAGATATAGTTTAATGTCTACTGGTCTATCAGCAACTACTAACCAGAATTCATAATCAATCGTATTATAAAAATTTCTTAAATTAAATATAATGTTGTTTTGGGTTTGATAATCTAAAATAAATATATTTTTTGGTTCTACCTTAATTCCAGATACGTAGTAGTTGTTATTTAAAATAATCATTCCATTTTGTATTGCTTTAACAGGTATCCAATCTTCAGAATATTTACTTGCTCTCTGTTTTGCCATAGCTATTACACCAACCTTTCCAATAATAAACTCGATTATTTGTGTAGTATGAATACACGTTTTTTATAAATGTTCTTACATTATGTTGATTTGGCAGTGGCACAATTAAGAATGTACATACCAATGCCGGAATCAAAATAATTATTGCTGTTTTTATATCGTTTGCTGAAATTGATAACATTAATACAAAACTTATTACTACTCCAGAAATAAATATTATTAAATCTGTAGTATTAAATAGACCCAAAATCAGCATTGATTTTTTTGAATTGGCCGGTATCAAATAATTATTGTTTCCCACTTTTTATTCCTCCTTTATTTTATGCCATAAGCACCAAGAATAGCTTTTGCTTTACTTAGTGCTTTTTCGGCGAAAATATAATTTACATAATATTCAGTATTTGTGTATTGATTATTACCGTTATAGATTAATCCAGCTTGGCCAACAGATCCTCTATTTTCGTATAAAACTTTATTTAATTTGCTTATGCATATTTGGTATAAAGTTGGATGTTCTTCCATGATTTTGTTTACTAAGCCAACCATTTGTCTATAGTAGTATGTATCTAACTCTTTAGTTGTTTTAAAGCGACGAGTTGCACCTGAGAAAAACGATTCAGTTTCGCCTTCCCAGGCACGTTTTAATAAACTCCATTCATTTTCTTCTGTGCCAATCATTAATTCGAAAATTTCGATATAGCTTTCACAAATACCTTTTATTATTTTAGCGTCTATTTTATCCATTGCTATTTACCATCTTTCTTTGCTTGCTCAGAGGCTAAGCTTGCTTGGCTCTTATTAATTGAATTATTTAATGCAGTCTCTAAATTCTCATATTGTTTAGCAAATGCTTCGTAATCCATTTTTTCTTCTTTAGACTTTGCTACTAGGTCATTTACCATTCCCTCAAGCTTATCCCTTACCTCAGGGTTATCAATTGTAAATGCAATTTGATCAAATTGTTTTGATAATGATTGAGCGTATTCTGCACAGCCTTCTTGGCCAAGTTTTTCTAAACTCTTTGCTTGTTCAGATGATAACATATCTCCATATATTGCTTTAATGGTTTTCTCTCTATCATTTGCTGTAGCAAATTTATATTCTTTACCGTCAAGGGTAATTGTCGTTTCAGTCTGCGTAAAGTTTTTTGCACCAGATACACTAGCTAATCTGCTTGCCAGTTCAGCACTAGTTAACTTTCCTTGATATGAATCTGTAATAAGGTCGTCGCGTCCTTTTTTGATATTATTATATGAGCCTTTATTAGCAACGTTCTTCAAGAATGAACTAACAGTACCCTTTAGTTTAGTTTGATTATCAACTGAACGCTGTAATACTGGATTGCTTCCATCTTGTAAGTAATCTTTAAATGAATCAACTCCACCAGCTATGTTATCACGAGTGCGGTCATATAATGTTCCATGATAGCGAGCATATTCTTCAACTTTATTCTTAATTTGTTGATCAGTCCAATCAGGATGCTCGTTTCTTAGTCTAGCTGTATATTCAGCTCCATGGTCCTTAAGCCAAGCATTTGATAATGCTCTAGAATGTGCTGCTCTATCATCTCTGTGTTCGTCAGCAGTAGCTCTTGCACCCATTATGCTGTCTTTTAACTTACCGATTTCATTTACGCCTTTACCTTTAATCCATCCCTGGCGTCCACCACCAACAATTCCACCAAGTGTAGTTTTTAAAACTTCACCACCTGATTTGCCGTCTTTTCTTGCTTTTAAGAAGTTACCTGCTCCAGTCATTGCAGCTCCACCTAGCATTGAGGCACCACGCATCGCATATTCGTTTTCGCCAATTTTCTTTTTGATAGACATTTCTGGTATTTTAATACTAAATAGTTCTTCTAACATTTTTGGAGCATCCTTTGCAAATTTAAGAATGCCTAATATTATTACAACTGATGCAATAACATTAATAAACCAGCTTCCACCACCTGCTGTCCAATCTATGTCTGGGACAAAGCTTATAATTAATACAGCAAAGTAAATGATCATTATTCTTTCAAATACTTGTAAGTATGTTTTTGTAAAATCACTAAACCATTTATCGAATTGTCCGCCTTTTGGTTTTGTAATTCTTAAGAAAATTGGTATTGGAGCTATTAATTTAAGTGCACCAAGTTTTGCAGCTCTAACGCCCAAGTCTAGAGAAAATGATAGGAATAAATAAGCTGCTAGGGCTCCAGCAATTGTGCTTAATGGGAATAAGTATTCCATTTCTTCGTCATAAATGCCGTCTAATAAATCACTATCATGCATAAATACCCATAGTTTTCCAGTTCCGTTTTTGGCATCTCTTGCAAGTTCAGAGTATCTATCACATATATCTACATCTGCTCCATTTTCACATTCCATTAAAGTTACTGGTTCCTTATTATCATTTATTGGGTGATAAAAAGCTGTAAAGATTGTTACTGGTATTTGATATGCGGTCTTTTTGCCTATGTCACCGCTTGTTTCTGATACGGTCGAACCAAGAATCAAGTTTCCAATTGTACCATTTTCAATAATGTGGTTTTGAAATGTTTGTAAGTATTCACAAATAAGCGGAAATAAAGTTACCAAAACAATTGAAATTACAGTGTTTTGAGCAATGCTTTTCATTGATTTGTCACCCTTACTTATTGAGTCTGGGTCGATTATTCCGAGAATAATGTTATATGCAAATACAAATAGCATTACGATACCAAGAATGGTATAAATTCTGTTTGCTATTAGTGATACTTTATCTGTACTAAATACTTCTACTTTACTTACTACCTCAAATAATTGATAGCAGACATTAATAATCATGTATATTACATAATCGATTGTAAGAAGGATACCATTCCATGCATTTGAAATCCAGTTTCCTATTAATCCACCTGTAAGAATTCCCATAATATTCCTCCTACTCTACACACGTTGTGTAAGTTTCATTTATAAAACTTAATAAAAGATTTAAAATAATCGGTAAAAAGAATAATGATACTGTTAATATAAGTCTAGTAATAAGTTTTTTATTTACTTTTTTGTATTCTTCAGCGTCCTTATTAACAAGAGCAGTTACGTAATCGATTGTTGAATATATTATTACAAGTACAGGTCCTAAAATTTTCATGTATTTAAAAACATTAGTTAAATCTTCCATTGTTGATTCACCAAGTAGTCCTTGGCAAGATGATTCAGTAGCTGCATAAACGTTGTTATTAATAGTTAAAATGAATCCTAGTACTAGGAGCCAAGCCTTTTTTTTCATAATTATCAAACCTCTATATACACTATAATTTTAATATAAAATGGCGTATATTGCAAGGAAAAATATCACAAAAAAAAATCTCGATAAAACGAGATTTTTTTAGTTACAATCCCAAGGATATAAAATACAATCTTGGCATTTTTCAAAGTCATCAACTGGCATATCTTTGTAACCATTGATAGTTCCGAATAGCCACATTACTACTGTTGGTACAAAGAAAATAAGTACACCAGCAATAGCACGATACATTAAACGTTTACTAGCAACTTTAATATCATCATCTTTACTTCCAACAACTGCTTTTCCTAAATCGAACATACCATATCCGATAATTAATAGTGGAATAGCTACTTTGAATACTGTTAAGATCCAACCGATGAATCCTAATACGTCTGACGCTTTATCACAAAATCCGCTAACGTCCATAATATTCACATCTCCCTTACATAATTAAATTTTATCTAAATTTTATCTTGTTGTCAATAAATTATTTGAAAAGTCCAAAGAAACTTGTGCTGCCTTGTTTGCCAAAGCCAAGTTTTAATAATAATTTATCTACAACCAGTAGTCTTTCTGCTCGGTCGTTAATTACCGGCATATTATAGTAAACCTTGAATTTTGTTTCGTATTCAAAGTTTGTCATTTCTTCATCTTTCATTGCACTTTGGTTAAGTATTACTTTACCATCCATGACTTTTTCTCTTACATTAGTATCTTTTTTTAGTGCTTTATTCAAACTTATGATTCCTGGATTAACTAAATATAGAATATCATGACATAAGCTTGGTTCTTTTAGCCCATTTAAATCAACTAAAATAATTTCTGCATCTGATGTAATGTTTATTCTATATTTTAAATCTTCAACAGATGTACAAAACGAGATATCATTATCTTTAAAATATACTGAATCTTGTCTAAACATTTCAAATGCCTTGACCTTGTAGTTGATTCTTAAGTGTTTTAGCATCATGTACATAAATGTTGTTGCACCAGCATGCTCTGTTATATTTTGAATACCAATTATTCTAGCACCTGTTTTAATAGATTCATTTTCTTTAACATATCCTGGATTATAATCAGTATTTACTACATATTGATTACTTTGATATGTTTGATTACCAAAAGTATTTGGTCCCATAGAATTTACAGCTATATTGCTAGTACTATTTAAGCTATCAATGTATTTGCTCACATCATTTAATGAATTCGGATGAGTTAAAAGATAGTTTATACCAGCTGCGTTTCTTGTGAAGTTATAGTAGCCGTTTTGAACTAATAAACTCAAATAACTGCTACTATTAACAAGTTCACTATTATTTAATAATAATATTGTTTTACTTGGTCCAAAGAAACTTAAAAATCTCAATACTTCTTTAATATCAAAATAATTTTTAATTGCTGTTATATCTATTACTGCTGTGCTATATAACAAATTTCCCAATTCTAATTCGATAGCTTCTCTAGTAAACTCTCCAGAGATAGTTTTAATAGAGTTTATATCGACGCTATCAATTATTTTACTGTTTTGATTTTTAATTATTATATTTATGTTCATGTTATCACCTAGAATACATCATTCTTTGGAAAATATATTGGCTTTGTTTCACCAGTTACTGGGAAAGTAAATAATTCTCCCATAATTGGTAAATCAACTCTAAAAAAGACGGTTACTTTATAGTAAGTCTTTTTTATATTTCCATTTGAGTCTTCAGTTCTAGCAACGCAATATTTATATTTGTTTGCATTTGTGTTGCTTCTTTCAAAACCTTGTGCTTTCCCTTGGGTACTTCCGTTATCAGATTGAGAAGTATAATCGGGACAGCTACTATATATTAAATAGCCAACTGTCCCTAAGTATTCACTTATTTCATCCGCAGTGTCTTGACTCATACCTTCTCTTTTTTCAATGATATTGATGATACCATTTTTTACTTTGAAGGCTTTTGAATAATTAACAGAAATAGCTAAAAAGCTTGTAAAAAGTACTATAAAAACAATAACGATAGAAAAAAGCCAAGTGCCACCTATCGCTTCTCTCATATATTACCTATCAATCTTAAGCGTCTCTAGCGTTGTCTGGGCATCTAACTTCTATTCTGTTTTGGCATGCCTCATCATCACAATAGAAACATTGACAATAACCATCGGCACATGTACTGGTGTCACATGATGCTGCTGAGCAATGTAATTTAGCTTGAATATTATTTCTCATAGCTGGCCAGATAAGTGTAGTAAATACTACTCCTATTGCAGCAATTGCTACTACTGCTACTGCAGTCATACTTAATTCACCTGAAGCTTCTTTCATATTTTATTCCTCCTTATCTTAAGTTAATTATATAATAAAAAGAATTGTAAATCAATTCTTTTTAGCAATTATTTGGATGGAACAAACACTCTGTACACATCTCATATTCACTCTCATAATTGGTCCATTCATTTACTGTTGATAGTGCGATATCTAGTATAGTTGGAAGTAGCATAATTATGATGCCTGTAAGTATTCTTTTTCCTAATGTTTGTGCACATTTTTGAACTTCGTCTTCTTTGCCAGATTTTACACCATTATAGAAAATAAATGTACCTTGACCAATTATAATTAAAGGTATGAATAACTTTACTACCATAATTATATAACCAGCAAATGTCATAACTCTTTGCATTTCTTCTCTACTACACATGTCTTCGCCGACAGCATCTGCGCTTACTGCAAGTGGTATAAGTAAGAGAATTAATAGAAAATATTTCAAAATTTTCTTCTTATTCGTAATCATAGTTGTCATCCTCTTTCTGTTCTGGCATTTTAGTTACAAGTTTATAAATTACATAACCGCATACACCAAGTAATATTATTATTAAAAATACTAAGCCAATGTTACTTGATTTTTTGATTGTTATTATGTAATCTTGAACATCTCCGTTTTCTGCTGTAACTGAAATAATAATTTTACTTTTGTTTTTTAAATTTGCATTATTTTGAATATCATATGTTGATAAATCACTTTCTGTTTCAACTGTCATGTCTAAAGATTTTTCGCTTCTTTTTATTTTTAGTGTGTACTCTGTTTTATCTGGATCAAATTCTAAGTTGTAACCGTCAATTTCTATTTTTGATAATCTTGTGTTTGAGTCAAGTTCTTCACTATAAGATAGTATTATACGATATACTCTGATGCTATCATCTTCTGCTTTTACAGTTATCATGATTGGTTTATCAATATCTATTTCTTCGTTATTTTCTATTTTTACAGTTGCTTTATCACTTTCTGGTTTTGCGATAACTTCAATACTTGTTGTATCTTCAGATATTTTTAAGTTGTAGGTTTCTACTTCTTTACTAAATATAAAGTCTGTGTCTTTTAAGGTAAGTTCTTTTAAGTAGTTATTACTATCTTTTAGTACTGGCGCTGTCGTTGTGGTTGTAGTTGTGGTAGCCGCAGTGGTTGTTACCTTTTTGGTGATAGTT
>JAUNFK010000019.1:16769-25367 GCA_030525085.1 bacterium | reverse complement strand
GAAAAAGTAAACACATCTTTTTTGTGTCTACTTTTATTTTACAACTTCATAATTATAATAGTTAGTGTTCTATTATTATTAATTGTTCTATTCTTGTTATGGTTCTTTAATCGTAAGTTTGATGTTACTTTTGATTTAAATAATGGTACTAATGATACTGTAGTAAAAGTAAAATACAATAAGTTGATTAAAGAAGAAGATATTAAAACTAAGGAAGAGTTAGGAAGTAAATTCTTAGGTTGGTATGAAGTAATTGAAGTAAAAGATGATAAAGAAATTCTTGATGATGAAGTATTTGACTTTGATACTAAGATCAAAAAGAACATCAAACTAAATGCAGTTTATGATGGAACACCTGATACAATAACAATCACATTTGATTCAAAGGGTGGGAGTAAAGTAAATGATATTGTAATTAATAAAGGCTCTGCATTAAGTTTACCAAAAGCACCAACTTACAAAGGATACAAGTTTTCAAATTGGGTTACTGCTAATGGTGATAAGGTAGCTAATAACACTAAGTTTGATGAAAATACTACACTTTATGCAGTATGGGAAAAAGTAGAAGAAAAGACTACTAAAACTACTACAACTACAACAACTAAACCAGCTGAAGAAAGTATCAGTTTAAAAATTGATAAAAGAGCAATATCAATTCATGGGTACAAAACTGCTACTGCAAAAGCAGATGTTAAAAATTCTCAAGGAGCAGTAACTTATTCATTATCTGGTAATTGTGCAGAAATCAATCCAAGTACTGGTGTAATCACTGCAAAAGCATGTAACGAAGAAACAACTGTAAAAGTTACAGCAACAAGTAAGACTGGTAAAACAGCTACAGCAGAAGTAAAAGTAGAAAAAGATTTAAATCTAAGAATTCGTGGTAACTCTACTGTTTATACTACAAGTACAAGAGTAAGTGATGTTACATCTCCATTTGAAGTGGGTGCTAATCAAATGCTATTATTTACTGGAGCATGCGCTTCACAATATCAAAATTGTACTTATAATGGAGAAATATCTGTTACAAAAACTAATTTCAAAGGAAACTTTAATGTAACTTTCTCAAATGGTACAACCGATGACAGAACAGCAGTAGCAGTAACTGCATCTACTCTAGGTGGACAAAAAATAACTTTAACACTATCACCTAAAGTAAATTAGATTAAGAGATAGCATTTTTTAGCTATCTCTTTTTGTATATGAACGTATAATAGCACCAATATTACCAAAGTAATAAAAAAGCAAATTTAACTATGACTTTCAGCATCTATAATATCTTTTTTGTTTTTTATATAATTATTCTAGGAGTAGAAGTATGAAAAAGAATAAAAAAATATTAATAATTATTGTATTATTTATAATTACATATTCATTATTTGAAATAATAATTAATAAATATAAAGATGAACAATTATTTGAAGCTAAATGGAATGCACCGGATACAACATTAGCAATAACAATCAATGGTGAGATTAGTACAACATTTCCAACTTCTAGTGCATACGAAACAAGTGTAGAATGTACTACAGGAACAGGTAAAGTTGAATGGAATGGTTCAAAATGGGTTCTTACAACAAGTGGAATAACTAAAGGAAGTACCAAGTGTAATGCAACATTTAATCAAACATTAAAACAATCAATACTTGCAAATAATGAAGTTAAAGCACCACTTACAACACCTGGTAGAGAGGTAAGTGCATATACTTTAGATGATGTGACAACTACATCAACTGCTATTGTAGCATCAACATATCAAAAATATTATGTGACATATGGGACCGGTTGGGAAGCAAATGGGGCAAAATTAAACTTGACTGGAACAGCGGTTACAAGTGATACATACGCTAATTCTTATTCTAGTTTAGTTGGAAAATACTTAGTTTCTAATAGTTATTATTATTTTGGTTCAAGTACAGTAGGTGCAACGGCAACTACGACAAATTTAAGTTGCGTATATTATGTAGTTAGTGCTACATCAAGTAGTTTCACATATAAGCCTTTATGTTCTAATAAAAATAAATTGGAAGCAGAGCTGGCAAGTACAGAAGATGATTATGGAACAAGTTATTATTTTAGAGGGGCTGTAAAAAATAATTATGTACAGTTTGCAAATAAGTGCTGGCGAATAGTGAGAATAAATGGTGATGGTTCAGTTAAATTAGTTCTTCATAATGATAATACAAGTAGTTCATCTAATCCATGTGCCGCATCAAATAATAGTACAACAGCAGCCTTTGCAAAATATTCTGGAAGTACTTATAACACTGCATTTAATTCAAGTTATAATTATAATGCCTATATAGGATTTATGTATGGAACAACAAGCTCAAGTGATTATGCAAGCACACATGCAAATATAAATAAAAGTACAATTTTAACTAATTTAGAAACTTGGTACAAAGATAATTTAACATCATATGAAAGTAAACTCGCTGATACAATATGGTGTAATGATAAAAGCACATTTACTACATTATCAAGTGGCAGAAAATATGGAACAGGATTAGGATATGGTACTAGTCACACGGGATATGGAGCATATAATAGACTTGATGGAGATGGTGCTGCATCATATGCAAATCCGAGTTTAATATGTCCTAATGATAATAATGGTGGAAAGTTATCTAAGTTCACTGTAAGTGATACAATAAATGGTAATGGTAATTTAACATATAAGATTGGATTATTAACGGCAGATGAAATAGCATTTGCTGGTTATGCATATGGTGCACAAAATACAACTGTATATTTTCAAGAAAATGCTACAGGCTCTTGGTGGTGGGCCTTGTCTCCTGAACACTTCGGTGGCGGCTTCGCTACCGTTTGGGGCGTTAACGGCGGCGATGGTTACTTCGGCGGCGCCAGCGTGAACAACTCCTTCAGGGTCCGTCCTTCGATTTCTCTTGTATCTTCGACCACAATTTCAGGTGGTTCAGGAACATCAGAAGACCCTTACGTTGTAAAGTCTTAATTTCGGACATTTTTGATTAAACACAGATAAATATAGAGTTTGTGAGAATAAAGATATGACCAAACATAATAAATATAAATGTTAAAGTAAAAACTGATAAAAATGTCAATGTTAAAAGTTGATAATTACTATCAGTTTTTTGCTTTTATAAAAAATATCTGATTAGAAGTTGAATAAATTGGCATTTCAAATGCATTTTTATAAATTCCACCTCAATATTATTTATTAATATAATTGTTGGTTATCAAAAATATTTAAATAAAGATTTCGATGATAATTTATTTTTAAAGGGTATTATTTTTTTATTATATGGATTTTTATAGAAAAAATTTACTATTAATATGTTATAATCTTTTTTGAGGAGTGAGATAATGCAGTATAAAGTTATAAAGGATGCTAATAGAATAGTTAAGAATTGCCCTTATGTAGTAAATGATCCTTATAAAAATAAGAAACGCTGGAGTGAAGTGTTTGGTAATAACCATCCGATTTGTTTAGAACTTGGAATGGGTAGAGGTGATTTTATTATTGATATGGCGATAAATTATCCTAATATTAATTTTATTGGGTTAGAGGTAGTAGATTCTCAAATGGTTAATGCTGTTAATAAATTAGAGGGTAAGAAACTTAATAATTTAAAATTAATTAATGCTGATGCTAAAGAGATAGATAATATATTTGGTAAAGAGATTGATACTATTTATTTAACATTCTGTGACCCATGGCCTAAGAAGGGCGATGAGAAGAGAAGATTTACTCATCCTATCTTTTTAAGGTTATATGATAAAATTTTTAAGAAACATAAGCATGTTATTTTAAAGACGGATAATAAGGGTTTCTTTGCTTATTCTTTAGAGACTCTTAGTCAGTATTGGTATTCTTTTAATAGGGTTAGTTTAGATTTACATCATGATGAAAAACCTATTGAGAATATTATGACTAATTATGAGAAACAGTATTTTAAAGAGGGTAGACCTATTTACTATGTAGATGCTAAGTATGAAGATTAAAGAGCCTAAGTTAAAAAAAGAGTTATTTAAGGAAATGCCAGAAGGCATGGAGTTTGCTGATACTTATTTTGAGGAGTTTCCATTTAGTGAAGTAAAAGATGTTACTTTTGATGGTTGTGTATTTAAAAAAATTGATTTTAGTAATGTTAACTTAGAAGATGTGTCACTTACTGATTGTAGGTTTGATAACTGCGATTTATCTAACAAGTGCTTTGATAAGATGTTTATTACTAGATGTGAGTTTATAAATTCTAAGATGGTTGGAACTAGTTTTATTGGAGCCGTGTTAAAGGATGTTAAGTTTTCTTTGGTGAAAGGTGATTATATTAATTTTAGTGGTTCTAAGTTAAGTAATTTTTTATTTGAAGAAACTAATTTAAGTTATGGTTATTTTAGTGAAAGCGAGATGAAGAATGTTTATTTTGATAAAGCTAATTTAACTAATGTGATGTTTTATAAAGTGAGTCACGATGATTTAGATTTATCAAATAGTACTCTTGATGGGATTATAATTGATGCACCATTTTTAAGAGGAGTTATAATTAATGCTTTTCAGGCAGCGGATTTAATTAGTTTTTTTGGAGTAAGTGTAAGAGGTGGGTATGGAGATAGTTAAGTTTAAGAAGTTAAAAGGTAATTTGTATGAGATAGTTCTTGATAATGGACTTTCATTTAAGCTTTATGATGATGTTATAGTTAAGTATAATTTGCTTGTTAATAAGAAATTTGATGATAAGTTTTTTATGGAAGTAACTAGTTATAATGATTCACTTGATGCTTATTACACTTGCATTAAGTATTTGAATACAAAGATGCGTAGTGAGGTAGAACTTAGAAAGTATTTAGATAAGAAAAATATTAGTAAAGATATTTGTGATAAGACGATTGATAGATTAAAAAAGAGTGGTTATCTAAATAGAGAGTTATATATTAAGAGTTATATTGCAGATGCTTTTAATTTTAGTAATAATGGACCAGTTAAGATAATGAAGAGTTTAAATGCTTTAGGTTTTAGTGATGATGAGGTCAAGCCTTTTCTGGATTTAGATTTTGATAGTAAGGCGATTAAACTTATTGATAAGAAGCTTAAGAGTAATAAACTTAGTGCGAGTAATTTTAGGATGCATACTAGTAATTATTTAGTTAATTTAGGTTATCCTAAAGAAGCTTTTAGTGATTATTTAATGAGCGTTCATGTTAGTGATGCTGGTAATTTGGAAAAAGATTATAATATGTTAATGAGAAAGTATTCTAAGAAGTATTCTGGAGATAAACTTAAGTATTTTATTAAAGGTAAGCTTTATCAGAAAGGATATAGTTTAGAAAAGATTGGAGAGGTAATAAATGACTAAGGAAGAAAAGAAAAAATTATTTAGAGAGTTTGAAAATGATAAGGAGGCGTCTTTAATTTATTTTAAAGCACATAGAATTTATTTATTATGTTTTATTGGGGTAGTTTACGCAATTATTGCGACTATTTTTGATATAGTTAAGGATGTTAAGTATTATGCTTATTTAATGGATGCCTTTTTATTTATATTTTGTATAATATTTGGAATTAAGATGAGTAAGTTTAAGAAAAATGAATTTAATAAGTATTTAAAAAAACACACTAGTAATGAGAACTAATGTGTTTTTTTCTGCACCATAAGTATTGCTTTCTGCATCATTATATGGTAAAATGATGCAGAAAAAGAAAGAGTGATGCAGATGAGAAAATTTGATTTAAATAAAGAAGCAGAGCAAATTTTAACTCCAAGTGTGATAAATTTATTAACAGAAATTCATGAATATAAAGGCAAACAAGATTTATATATTGAAGCTAAGCCGGATGTTTTATCGAGTTTATTGTCTATAGCTAGAGTTCAAAGTGTTTCTTCATCAAATAAAATAGAGGGAATATATACAACTGATAAAAGAATTAAAGAATTAGTGAATGAAAAAGTTGCACCTAAAAATAGAAATGAAGAAGAAATAGCTGGATATCGTGATGTTTTAGAATTAATTCATGAAAATTATAATTATATAAATATTAATAGTAATACAATACTTCAGCTGCATAGAGATTTATATAAATACAGTGGCGTAGGCATTGGTGGAAAATACAAAACTAGTCAAAATTATATTGAAGAAACATTAGATGATGGAACTAAGGTTACAAGGTTTGTTCCTATGAATGCAGTAGAAACTCCTATTGCTATTGAAGAGTTGTGTAATAGCTATAATAATGAAATCGCTATGGGGAGAACAGACCCTTTACTACTTATGGTATTGTTTATTTTTGATTTTGTTTCAATACATCCATTTAATGATGGAAATGGTAGAATGAGTAGATTACTAACTTTATTACTACTTTATAAGTCTAATTATATTGTTGGAAAATATATTAGTATAGAAAAAATAATTGAAAAAACGAAGGATTCATATTATGATGTACTTAAGAAAAGCTCTAATGAGTGGCAAAATGGGGAAAATGATTACAGTTTTTTTGCCCAGTATTATTTGGGAATTATTTTAAATGCTTATAAAGAATTTTCTTCAAGAGTAGAATATATTGCTAATAATAAATTAACTGCAATTGAAAGGGTTATTCTTTTATTTGAAGAAAGTTATATTCCTATAAAAAAATCTTATATATTAGAAAAGTGTCCGGATATTAGTGAAACGACTGTAGAAAGAGTACTTAACATATTATTAAAAGATGGTAGAATCGAAAAAATACCTAAAGGAAGATTTACTGAGTATAGGTGGTTAAAATAAAAACACATTAGCAAAAAAACTATTGTGTTTTTATTTTGTTATAGATTTCTTCAATATCTATAAGGTCTTGATGTTTTTTATATGCAGGTATTAGATGTAAATGATAATGTTTTACTTCTTGAGTCATACCATAGTTTACGACTAAGACTAAGCCATCAGGATTAAGTGCATTATATAGTTTTTCTTTAACTAATTTAGCTGCATCATTAATATGACCTAGAGTTTCATTATCCATTTCAGTAAAGTCAGTAATATGTTTTTTAGGTATTACAAGAATATGACCATTACTTGTTGGATTAATATCCATGATTACTTTTACGTATTCATTTTCATATATAGTTTTTGATGGAATCTCGCCACTTATTATTTTGCAAAATAAACAATCCATTTTAAATCACCTATAAATAATATAACATAAAGAAAGTTCTTTTGATATATTTTATTGATTAAATAATTTGGTAAATGTTATAATTGAGATATAGTAGGAGGCTTTTATGAAGAAGTTAATATTATTTGTTATGATGTTATTTTTAGTGTGTGGGTGCTCTAAAAATAGTGATGAACTTATTATGGTTACAGAGGCAGGCTTTGCGCCTTATGAGTATTATAAGGATGGAGAGATTGTTGGAGTAGATGTGGATATTGCTAGAGAGATAGCGAAAGAATTAGGTAAAAAGTTAGTTATTAAAGATATAGCATTTGATTCAATTGTTAATGAAGTTAAGACTGGTAAGGCTGATTTTGGAGCTGCTGGGATTAGTTATAGTGAGGAAAGAGCAGAGAATGTTGATTTTTCAAATGATTATTCTGTTTCTAGACAAGTTGCAGTAGTTAGAGAAAATACTTATAAGAGTGTCGGTGAAATTAAAAATAAAAAAATAGCGGTGCAGTTAGGTAGTATAGGTGATACATATGTTAGTGAGCATTTTAAAGATGCTAGTGTTGTAAGACAGAAGAAGTATTTGGCTGCTGCTGAAGATTTAAAAGCTAGTAAAGTTGATGCGATTGTGATGGATGAACTACCTGCTAAGCAAATTGTTTTAAATAATATAGGTTTAGTAATTCTTGATGAAGAGATAACTAGTGATAGTTATGGAATGATTGTTAAAAAGGGTAATAAGGAGTTACTTGATACTATTAATAAAGTTATAGATAGGCTTAAGAGTGAAGGAAAGATAGATGAGTATGTTCTTAACCATACGGAGGAATAATGGATAAGATTAGTGAAAATTTGTATAAGACTTTTGTTTATGATGATAGATATAAATATATTTTAGAGGGGCTTGGCAATACTTTATTAATAGCTTTTTTTGCGGTTATTATAGGTGTAGTTTTAGGCATTATAGTGTCTCTTATTAGAAATAATTATGAAGTTAATGCTAAGGGGAAGATTAGTAATTTTATTGCGAAGAGTTATGTAACAATAATAAGAGGAACACCTGTTATTTTACAGTTAATGATTATTTATTATGTTATTTTTAAAAGTAGTGATATTAATATTTTGATTGTTGGGGTTTTAGCTTTTGGTATTAATTCTGGTGCATATGTATCTGAGATAATTAGGTCTGGGATTAATGCAATTGATAAGGGACAGTTAGAAGCTGGGCTAGCTTTAGGACTTAGTTACTCAAAAGTTATGAGACTTGTCATTATGCCGCAAGCAATTAAAAATATTCTTCCAGCATTAGGAAATGAATTTATTACGCTTTTAAAGGAAACTAGTGTTGGAGCTTATATTGGTATTTTAGAGCTTACTAAAGCTAGTGATATTATTGCATCAAGAACTTATGATTATTTCTTTCCACTTATTGTAATTGCTCTTATTTATTTAGCGCTTACTTATTTTTTAAGCAA
>JAUNFK010000019.1:0-16759 GCA_030525085.1 bacterium | reverse complement strand
GTTAAGAATATATCTAAAAGCTTTGGAAAGAATAAGGTTTTAAATAAGATATCATTTAATGTTGAAAAAGGTGATATTATTTCAGTTATTGGTCCATCTGGTTCAGGAAAGAGTACACTTTTAAGGTGTATTAATCATTTAGAAGTGCCAAATTCTGGAAAAATAATATTTAATGGTGAAGAAGTTACGAAGAAAAATATTACTAAAGTTAGAGAAAAAATTGGTATGGTATTTCAACAGTTTAATTTATTTCCAAATATGACAGTTTTAGAAAATTTGTGTTTAGCACCAGTGACACTTAAAAAATTAAGTAAAGATGAAGCTAAGATTAAAGCAATTGATTTACTTGGTGATATACATTTGTTAGATAAGAAGGATGCTTATCCTGATAGTTTATCTGGTGGGCAAAAGCAAAGAGTAGCAATTGCTAGAACACTTATGATGGAGCCGGATATAATTTTATTTGATGAACCAACAAGTGCATTAGATCCAGAGATGGTTAATGAAGTACTAAATATGATTAGTGAACTAGCTGGTAGTGGAATTACGATGATTATCGTTTCTCATGAGATGAATTTCATTAAAAAATGTGCAAATAGAGTTTTGTTTTTAGAAAAGGGAAAGATAGAATTTGATGGAACTGTGCAGGATGCTTTCGGTAAAAAAGAGAATAAACGACTAAATGATTTTTTAAGTAGTATAATGCATTAATTAAATTGAAAAAACAGTTTTTAATTGTTATAATGAAAGTATAATAGGAAAGGAATAAAAAATGAGTGTGATTAATGTTAAAAGTGAAATAGGACCACTTAAAAAAGTCTTACTTCATAGGCCAGGAAATGAACTATTAAATTTAACACCAGATTCTTTAAGTAGATTGCTTTTTGATGACATCCCATTTTTACCGGTTGCTCAAAAAGAACATGATGAGTTTGCTCATATCTTAAAAGAAAATGGCGTTGAAGTGTTTTATTTAGAAGATTTAATGGCTGAAGTTTTAAATATTAGTGAAGATATTTTGGATAAGTTCATTAGACAGTTTATTTATGAGGCTGGAATTAGAACTCCTAAATATAAAACACTAGTATTTGAGTATTTAAAGAGTTTTAAGGATAAGAAAGAATTAGTACTTAAAACTATGGCTGGAATAAGTATTGGAGAAATTTCTCGTGCAAAGAGAGATGTAGAAAAGAGTCTAGTTGACTTTGTAAGTGAAGAATCTGAGTTCTTAGCTGATCCAATTCCAAACTTATATTTTACGAGAGACCCATTTGCTAGTGCTGGTAATGGAGTTATTTTAAATAGAATGTACTCAGTAACTAGAAATAGAGAAACTATTTATGCTGAATATATTTTCCAGTATCATCCAATGTTTGCTGGAGAAGTTACTAAATATTATGATAGGTATCTACCATATCATATTGAAGGTGGAGATGTTTTAAATATTAGTAAGAATGTACTTGCTGTTGGTATTTCTCAAAGAACAGAAGCTGCTGCTATTGATGAGCTAGCTAAGAATTGTTTTAAGAATCCGGAGTGCAGTATAGATACAATACTAGCATTTAGAATACCTGAGTCTAGAGCATTTATGCATTTAGATACAGTATTTACACAAATTGATTATGATAAATTTACATATCATCCAGGAATTATGGAAACTTTAGAAGTTTATGAAATTACTGAAGGAGATATACCAGACAGTGATGAAGATTTAAATGTTGTAAAAGTTACTGGTTCTTTAGAAGAAATTTTAGAAAAGTATTTAAAGAGAAAAGTAGAACTTATTCCATGTGCTGGTGGTGAAAGAGTATCTAGTGAAAGAGAACAGTGGAATGATGGAACTAATACTTTAGCTATTGCTCCAGGTGTTGTAGTAGTTTATGATCGTAATAATATTACTAACAATATTTTAAGAGAGCATGGCATTAAGGTTCTTGAGATGAGTAGTGCTGAGCTTTCACGTGGTAGAGGTGGCCCTAGATGTATGAGTATGCCACTATATAGAGAGGATATATAATGGATTTAACTGGAAGAAACTTTTTAACTCTTTTGGATTATACACCAGAAGAGATTAGATATTTATTAGATTTATCTAAAGATTTAAAAAATAAAAAGAAAAATGGAATTAGTCATAGATATTTAGAAGGTAAGAATATTGTCTTATTATTTGAGAAGACTTCAACAAGAACTAGATGTGCTTTTGAGGTTGCTGGTTTAGATTTAGGTATGGGTGTAACATATTTAGATCCAGGCTCATCTCAAATGGGTAAGAAGGAAAGCATTGCTGATACTGCTAAGGTATTGGGCAGAATGTATGATGGTATTGAGTACCGTGGTTTTTCACAAAAGATTGTAGAAGAACTTGCTAATAATGCTGGCGTTCCAGTATGGAATGGACTTACTACAGAGTACCATCCAACACAGATGCTTGCTGATGTTCTTACAGTAGAAGAAAACTTTGGTCATTTAGATGGCATTAAGTTAGTATTTATGGGAGATGCTAGAAATAATGTAGCAAACTCACTAATGGTAGTATGTGCAAAGATGGGAATGCATTTTGTAGCTTGTGCTCCTAAACATTTATGGCCAGAAGAAGAACTTATAAATAGATGTCAAGCTGTTGCTAGTGAAACTGGTGCAGTACTTGAATTTGAAGAAGATGTTATGACTGCAACAAAGGATGCAGATGTCATTTATACTGATGTATGGGTATCTATGGGTGAAGATGCTAGTGTATGGGAAGAGAGAATTAAGCTACTTTCACCATATCAAGTTAATAAGAGTGTAATGGAAAATGCTGGCCCTAATGCAATATTCTTACACTGTTTACCATCGTTTCATGATTTAAATACAACTATAGGTAAAGAGATCTTTGAAAAATATGGATTAAAAGAGATGGAAGTTACTGATGAAGTATTCTCTTCTAGTCAGTCAAAAGTGTTTGATGAAGCTGAAAACAGACTTCATACAATTAAAGCTGTAGTTTGTGCTACAATGAAAAAATAGGTTATAAGCTTAACTGCTTAATAACAGTCTTTTGCCATAGAAGACAATAAATAGTCAGTAAGGAGGAAATGTAAATGGCTAAAAAACGTGCAAAGTCAATGCTATCTTCATATTCAATAATTATGCTTTTAATTATTGGACTAGGTATTTTATCACATTTATTACCTAGTGCTACATTTGTTGGTGAAGAAATCGTTAATGGTAGTGGTACTGTTGGTGCTACTTTATCACAAGTTTTAAAAGCTCCTATTTTAGGATTTGAAAATGCAGTTGATGTTGCAATATTCATTATGATACTAGGTGGTTTCTTAAAAGTTATAGATAAAACTAAAGCTTTAGAAACGGGTATTAAGGTTTTGGTACAAAAATTAAAAGGAAAAGAGTTATGGCTTATTCCAATTCTAATGTTTATCTTCTCAATTTGTGGTACTACTTATGGTATGTTAGAAGAAACAGTAGGATTTTATGTATTACTTGCTGCAACAATGTTTGCTGCTGGTATGGATCCACTTGTTGGTAGTGCAGTAATTCTTTTAGGAGCTGGTTCAGGAGTTTTAGGTTCTACAATCAATCCATTTGCTACTGGAGTAGCATTAAGTGCACTTCCTGAAGGTGTTACAGTTAATCATGGTTTAGTAATATTTATTGCTGTTGTATTATGGCTAACAACTTATGCAATATCTACTGCTTTTGTACTTGCATATGCAAGAAAAGTTAAGAATGATAAGGGTTCAACAATTTTATCATTAAGAGAACAACAAAAGGCTGAAAAAGCATTTAGTAAGTTTGCTAGTGATTCTAAGAGTGAAGCTAAACTTACTGGAAAACAAAAAGCAACTTTATGGTTATTTGCTTTAACATTTGTAATAATGATTATTGGATTTATTCCATGGGGAAGCTTTGATATTACATTCTTTAATGGATTTACAGGATGGCTTACTGGTGAAGCATTAGGTGATTGGTGGTTCTATGAATCAGCATTATGGTTCTTCATTATGAGCGTAATTATATCTGTTGTAAACGGATTTGGAGAGAAAGACTTTGTTGATACATTTGTAGATGGTGCTGATGATATGATTGGTGTTATCTTAGTAATAGCAGTTGCTAGAGGTGCAAGTGTTTTAATGGGACAAACTTATTTAGATAATTATATTATTTATAATGCAAGTAATTTCTTATCTAAGTTACCAGAATTATTATTTGTACCACTTAATTATATTTTACATATAGTGTTATCAATTTTAGTTCCATCTTCATCAGGACTAGCAACATTATCTACACCTATTATTGCACCACTTGCTGCTAATTTAGGTTATAGTACAGAAGTTGCTGTAATGACAATGGTATCTGCCAATGGTTTAGTTAACTTAATTACTCCAACATGCGGAGCTATTATGGGTGGTTTAGCACTTGCTAAAGTTGAATACTCAACTTGGTTCAAATTTGCTTTAAAGATAGTTATTACTATTGCAGTAGCAAATATTCTAGTGCTTACATTATTCTCATTGTTTTAGTGGGATTTGAAAGGACTTTTAAAGTCCTTTTTATTATGGTTGTATTAAATTAAATTTTATGTTATTGTATGTTTTGCTTATTTTGGGGGTATTATGGAAAAGAATGAGAATTTAGATATTTGTAAGAAGTGCGGAGGAAAGTGTTGCAAGAAGAGTGGTTGCGATTTATGGATAGATGATATAAATGATAAAACGCAAAAGGGAATACTTGATTTGCTTGCTACAGGTTGGTATTCAATTGTTGCTCTTATGAATTTCAAGAGAGTTAATGGTAAAGTTTGTAATATGCCATTTTTGTATTTAAGAGCAAGAAATCAAAATAGGGATATTGTTGATTTATTATCTATGAAAACGACTTGTGTTAATTTGACTAGTGCTGGTTGTTCGTTTTCTTATGAAGATAGACCGTCTGGTGCTAAGAATTTAACACCATCAGAAAATGGTAATTGTACGCCAAAAGAGAATCCTTTTGATAAGATTAAACTTTATGGACCTTATCAAAATGTACTTGCTAAGATAGTTAAAAGGTATACAGGTAAAAGTGTTGATAAAGTTGTAAGAGAAGATGTTGTTAATTTAATTAAGAATATTGCTAGTGGTAATATTAGTGGAGTTTCTCCAATAGAGCTTGCAGATTTAAAAGGAATGATTCCAATACTTGCTGAGTGTTATCCTGAAGAGGTTGCTTTAGGGTATAAGCTAGCGAAAAACGCACCAATTAATTTAAAATAGTAGTGTATTTTTCCTAAGAGTCGCATAGACTAAATTGAGGGGGAATATACTATGGCTAGTCTTAAAGAGATTGTTACTAAAGCAGTAATTGGTAAGGCTAAGAAAAAGACTACTACAGATTTATCTTTTACTTCTGGAGAGAAGATAGATAAAATACTTGGATGTTGGATTATTAATCATCATTTTGAAGGTGAGAATGATAATGGCAAGGTTACTATTAGTGGTTCTTATGATGTTAATATTTGGTATTCATATGATGGTAATACTAAAACAGGAGTAATTGTTAAAACTTTTAGTTATGATGACGAGTTAAATATTAAGTTAAAGAATCCTAGCAATGCATCTGATATTATAGTTAGAGCACTTACTGTTCCTAATGTTAGTAAAGCTGAAGCTGTTGGAAGTACTGTAAATTTAAAGGTTGAAAAAGAGATGGGTGCTGAGATAGTTGGAGATGCTAAGGTAAGAGTTAGTGTTGAGGAAGATTATGATGATTATGATGAAGATGATGATATAGAAATAAATGAAGATTATTTAAATGATGTCAACCAAAAATAGTTGACATCTAATTTTTTTTTTGATAGACTACTTGTAGTTGAAGGAGGCATATATATGGCTGTTAAATTAAGATTAAAAAGAATGGGCGCTAAGTCTAGACCATTTTATCGTATTGTAGCTGCTGATTCAAGAAGTCCTAGAGATGGAAGATTCATTGAAGTAGTTGGTACTTATCAACCAATTTATAAAGAAAATAATATAAATGTTGATGAAGAAAAAGCTATGAAGTGGTTAAATGATGGTGCTATTCCTACAGATACAGTAAAAAATATTTTACAAAAATCTGGAGTATGGGCTAAGTTTAAAAATAAGAAAAGTGAGAAGTAATTATGCACGAAGAGCTAATTAGTTTTACACAAAACTTAGTTAAAAGTATTTGCAAGGAACCAGATATGGTTAGTGTTCAAGAGTTTAGTGGCGATGATGGAGAGATTATGCTTGAGATTATCGTTCATGAATCTGATATGGGAGCAGTAATTGGTAGATCTGGAAAGATGGCAAGTAGTATCAGGACTTTAGTTCAGGCTTATGCATATATTCATGAATTAAAGAGAGTAAAAATAAACATCGACTCATTTTAAGCCGATGTTTTTATTATAGGTTTATTGCTGGTTTCAAATTTGTAAGTGTTTGAGCTTGTTAATATATCATAGATAAGTGATGCGGTTAGTTCATATTTTTGAGCTAAGTCTGTGTCACTTATTTTTCTTTGAATAGTTAAATCGCTTTTTATTGTTTTTAGGTAATCTTTTCCGAGTTTATCAAAGCCAAGAATTTTTATATGGTTTAAGGTGTAGTTTTGTTTGTCTTCTTTGGTTAGACCAATAAGAATGTGGATAAGCATTCTTCTAATTCTGTTGTAAGTGTATCTTTTGCTTTTTATTTTTTTGATTAATTCTTCAGTATTTTTGGCATTAAGTATTTCTTTTTTTAGTTTATATTCGATGCCTTCATCTACTGTCAAATATTTTGATAAGTCTTTATCTGTTAAAATTTTAGTTTTTAGTAAGTTAAATAAAAGGTCTTCATTTAAAGTAACTAAATTTTTTACAGGAGTGTAGTTTGAAATATCCTCGTTATTTTTTAGTTTTTCTCTGATATTTGATGCACTTATAATTGGAGCATTACTTGTTTTATCGTGAAAATCATTTGTTCTTTTGATTGTGATTGGTGTAATTTTATAGCCATTTTTAAGAATAGCTTTGATGTAAGATATGCCAAGAAGATCATTTGGAGTAGAAATGCTTGCGTTAAGAGCTAGAGATAGGGCAGTAGGATAATTACTTCCTTTTTTTAATTCTTCTTTTACTGTTTCATTGAAGTTTTCTTCTAGCTGAGTTTTTGCTATTTTTGTTAGGAGGATTATGTCATTTGATTCACTACCAAATATTATTTTGGTTACTCCTAAATTGTTTAGAATTTGAACTGCACATTCAGCAAATGTATCTGCTGAGTTACTTCCAAAAATGAATGGTATTTCAGCAACTAGGTTGATTCCGTTATCTAGGGCTATCTTAGTTTTTTCTTCTTTAGTCATGATACTTATTTCGCCACGTTCAAGAAAGTAACCATTAAGAGCTAAAATAATAAGTGAGTTTGGGTACATTTCTTTGATTTTATTAATATGATAAATATGACCATTATGAAATGGGTTATATTCAGTAATTATTCCAATTATATCCATAGGTACCTCCTTTGTTTTTTATTATAGCAAATTTTTAATGGTTGTGATATGATTATTTTAGGGTGAAGCCATGAAAAGAAGACTTAAAATTTATTTTGTTCATAGTTTAAAGTATGATTATAATAATGCATTATATAGGGATTTACTTACTGATAGTGTTTTAAATAGGCATGAGTTGATGTTACCGATGAGTAATGCTTATAAAGAGAAGTATTCTAAAGATTTAATTAGTAAGGCTGATTTGATTGTTTGTGAAGTTAGTACGCCTTCTTTTACGGAAAAACTTGAACTAAAATGGGTTAGTAAGGTGAGTACACCTAAACTATATTTTTCTTTTAATAATGCTATACCTAAAGCTTTTAGTAAATACGTTCCAGCAATTGAGTATACCAATAATGATAAGTCTTATATTGATTTGATTAAGAATTTTGTTGGTAAGTATGCAGAGATAAGCGAAGAGGAAGCTAAAGATCCTACAATTACTTTGGGAAGTTTGAATTAAAAGTTTGTGAGGAGTTTTTTATGAAAATAAATGAATTTAAATGTAAGAATTGTGGAGCAACTATAAATATTCCGGAAAACGCTCGTCAGGTTAAGTGCAGTTATTGTAATACGAGTTTTGATGTTGAAGATGCTTATAGTGAGGCTTATAAATATCATAAAGGTGTAATGGATGCTGCGACTGAAGGATTTGAAAAGCAATATAAAATATTTAATGATGTTGTGAGTAAGGACCCTATGTTTAAATTTTCTAGGATAATATTTTTTGTTATCTTCACAATTGCAATTTTGATGTTCGGATTTGTTATTTATAACATTGTTACGAATTTTAATATGTAAAAATATTTGTATAAAACAAGTACTTTGTAGTATAATTGATTTAGGAAGAGCACTAACCCCTGAAAGTTGGGCTTCTCCAGAATAGTTTCTTTTGAAGCTACTTAACAGGTTATGTTAATAGCTTCTTTTTTTAATATTTTATAATAGATATAAAAATTATCAAAAGGATTACTAAAATGCATGACAATTGAAGTATTTCTTTAATTTGTTTCATCTTTTCATCACTCCTTTCTTTGCAGAAAGGAGAAGCCTAACGTAGTGCTCTTCAATTGGGTATGATAGCATAAAGATTAAACTAGTGCAAGTCCTTTATTTATGCTGGTTTGCAGACTTTTAAAATCTGTAAAAAAGAACTTGCCGCAGTAAGCTCTTTGTAGTATAATTAATTTAGGAAGAGTACTAACCCCTGAAAGTTAGGCTTCTCCAGATGTAAGTCTTTTGAAGCTACTTAAACAAGGCGATGTTAGTAGCTTCTTTTATTTTATCTAAAAATAACGAATGTTAACTTTAAAATAAATAAAAGGACTAATATGATTATGAGTTTATCTAATAAAGATTTTAACTGTCTCATATGAATCACTCCTTTCTTAATGGAAAGGAGAAGCCTAACATAGTACTCTTCAAGTTGGTATATTAACATAAAGATTAAACTAGTGCAAGCCCTTTATTTATGCAGGTTTGCAGACTTTTAAAATCTGTAAATTTGGTGGACTTTACTTTTTTAGTTTAATTGTGTTATAATATGTTTGCAGATTTAAGTGGGACAGAAATTTCCCACTTTTATTTATATAGGAGGTTTATGCAAAGTACGATTGAGAAGATTAAAGAAATTGTAACTGAAGCTATGAGTAAAGAAGATATTATTGTTTGTAGTGTTAGTTATGAGAAGGAGAACAACTATAACTTTTTAAAGATTGTTCTTGATAAGGTAAATGGTATTGATTTAGATACTATTGTTGAAGCTACTAATATTATAAATCCACTACTTGATGAGTATGATTTAATTAGTGAAGAGTATGTATTAGATATTTCTAGTAAGGAGAGAGGTTAAAGTGAACGGTAAAGAGTTTATTAAAGCGGTTAAGAATATTACTGCTGAAAAGGGAATTAGTGAAGATATAGTTTTTGAAGCTATGGAACAAGCATTAATTACTGCTTATAAAAAGAATTTTGATTCTAAGACTAATGTTAAAGTAACAATTAATCGTGAAACTGGTGATATTAAAGTTTATTCTTATTTAATTGTTGTAGATGATTATATTGAGGGTGATGAGATCGTTGATGAAGAAGGCAATATTACTTATACAGAACCTGAGATTAATGAGGATGCACAAATTCTTTTAGAGGATGCTGAGAAGATTGTCCCTGGAATTAAAGTTGGTGAGACTATTGAAGAAGAAGTTACTCCACATGATTTTGGTAGAGTTGCAGCTTCAACTGCTAAACAAGTTTTAACTCAAAAGATAAGAGAAGCAGAAAGAAATAGTATTATTGAAGAATTTAGTGATAAGCAAGACGAGTTAATGGTTGGTATGCTTGCGATGGAAGACAATAAGAACTATTATGTTGATTTAGGTAGAACGAGAGGAATTCTTCCTAAGAGTGAAATGATACCAGGTGAAACAGTTAAGATGGGAAGTAGTATTAAAGTTTATATTGAAAAGATTGAATCTACTTCTAAGGGACCACTTATTTTATGCTCTAGAAAGAATAATGGTTTTGTTAAGAGATTATTTGAAAGTGAAATACCAGAATTTAAGGATGGCACATTAGTACTTTTCAATGTTGCTAGAGAACCTGGTGTAAGAAGTAAGGTTGCAGTTTATTCTACTGATGAGAGAGTTGATGCAATTGGTACTTGTATTGGTGAAAGAGGTTCTAGAATTGCTAGTATACTTGCTGAACTTAATGGCGAAAAGGTTGATTTAATTAAGTATGATGAAGATGAAAGTACATTTATTGCTAATGCATTAAGTCCTGCTAAGAATGTTATTGTTAATATAATAGATAATACTAAGAATAGAGAAGCTTTAGCTATTGTTAATGATGAGAATTTATCTTTAGCTATTGGAAAGAAAGGTATTAATATTAAACTTGCTAGTAAGCTTACAAGATTTAGAATTAATGTTAAAACACTTGCTCAGATTACAGAAGAGGGTAATGAAAATTGAAAAAGATACCAATGAGAATGTGTGTGGTAACTAGAGAGAAGATGCCTAAAAAGGATTTAATTAGAGTAGTTTATTTTAATGATACTTTTACTGTTGATAAGAGTGGAAAACTTAATGGTAAGGGTTGCTATTTAAAGAAAGATGTAAATGTTATAGATACTGCACAGAAGAAAAAGATACTTGATAATGTTTTTGAAAAAAGCGTTCCGGATGAGATATATGATGAGTTAAGAAGTTCAATATAGAAATAGAAGGAGGCTCTTATGAGTATAAAAGAATATGCTGACAGTATGAATTGTACTGTTCAAGAGATACTAAATAAGTGTAGAGAATTAGGGATTAAGGCTAGTGATAAGGATTCTTTCTTAGAAGATGATGATATTATTGTTTTAGATAATGCGATTAATATTATTTCTACTAATACGGAGTCTACATTTGAAGATAATGATGCTTTGGATGAAGCCGTTGAGAATATTTTAGGTGATGAAATTAATTCTAAACCTATAATTAAGAAAGAAAAACTTAAGAAAAAGGGAAATAATTTTAGTAGTAAAGATAATGATTATTTAAACAAGAAGAAAGCTATGTATAAAAATAAAGCTAAACTTAAGGGTAATGATGCTAGTGATGATTCTATTGTTCTTTATGAAGAAGGAGAAACAGTTTCTAGTTTAGCAAATAAGCTTGGAATTAGTGCACCAGATATTATTAAGAAACTTATTAGTTTAGGTTTAATGATGAATTTAAATCAAGTAATTTCATTTGAAAATGCTGAGATAGTAGTTCTTGATTATGGTAAGACTTTAAAGAAGAGTGAGACTAGAGATATTTCTAATTTTGAAGAGTATGAGGTTATTGATGATGAGGCAGATTTAGTTTTAAGACCTCCAGTTATTACGGTTATGGGTCATGTTGATCATGGTAAGACAACTCTTTTGGATTATATTAGAAAGAGTCATGTTGCAGCTGGTGAAACTGGTGGTATTACTCAAGCAATAGGTGCTTATCAAATTGATTATAATGGTTCTAAGATTACATTTATTGATACTCCAGGACATGCTGCATTTACTGCTATGCGTGCAAGAGGAGCTAGCGTAACAGATATTGTTATAATTGTTGTTGCTGCTGATGATGGGGTTATGCCTCAGACTAAGGAAGCTGTAGAGCATGCTGTTAGTGCTGCCGTTCCTATTGTTGTTGCTGTTAATAAGATGGATAAACCAAGTGCTAACCCTGATAAGATAATGCAAGAGATGGCTGAACTTAATTTAACGCCAGAAGCTTGGGGAGGAAATATTCCATTTGTTAATATTAGTGCAGTTACTGGTGATGGTATTGATACTTTACTTGATACAGTACTTGCTATTGCTGAAGTTAGTGAGCTTAAAGCTAATCCAGATAGATATGCAATTGGTACAGTTATTGAGACTCGTGCTGATAAGGCATTAGGTAGTGTTGCAAGTATTTTAATTCAAAATGGAACACTTAGATTAGGAGATCCTATCGTAGCTGGTAGTGTTTATGGTAGAATCCGTACCTTGAAAAATGATCAAGGTGTTAATATTATTTCTGCAGGACCTAGTACTCCAGTTGAGATTACTGGTTTAAATGGAAGTCCAGCTGCAGGTGATAAGTTCATGGCTTTCGAAAGTGAAAAGGAAGCTAAAGAAATAGCTGAAAAGAGAGAGATTGAAGCTAAAAATCAAAAGCAGAAAAAAGAAGTTGTTTCTTTTGATGATTTATTTAATAAGATTAAGGGCGGAGCTAAAGAGATTAAAGTTGTTCTTAAATGTGATGTTAGAGGATCAGAAGAAGCTGTTAAGAGTGCACTTGAAAAGTTAAGCACTGATGAAGTTAAGATTAAGGTTATTAGATCTGGTATAGGTGGTATTACTGAAAGTGATGTTATTTTAGCTAATGCTAGTGATGCTGTTGTTATTGGATTTAATGTTGTACCATCTAATATAACTAAAGATGTAGCTAAGGAGTATGGTGTTGAGATAAGACTATATCAAATTATCTATAAGTTAGTTGAAGAGATGGAACTTGCAATGAAGGGTATGCTTGATCCAGAATATGAGGAAAAGGTTCTTGGAACTGCTTCTATTAAGCGTATGTTTAAGTTTAGTAAAGTTGGTTCTATTGCAGGATGTATTGTTACTAGTGGTATTATTAAGAATAAGGCACAAGTTAGAGTAATTCGTGACGGTGTAATTATTTATGATGGTGTTATTGCATCACTTCAAAGAGAAAAAGATACTGTTAAAGAAGTTAAAAATGGACTTGAATGTGGTATTACAATTGAAAACTTCAATGATTTAAAAGAGGGAGATATCTTTGAAGTATATGAAAATGTAGAGGTTAAAAGATGAGTAGTATAAAAATACAAAGAATTTCTTCAGAGTTATTAAGACATTTATCAAATATTATTTTTGAAGAAGCAGATAATGAAATGCTTAAAAGTGTAACACTTATGGAAGCAAGAGTTACTAGTGATTTATCAATGGCTAGAGTATATTATACATATATTGGTGATTATGATAGAAAAGAAATGGCTGATGAACTTAAGAAAGCTAGTCCTTTCTTAAGAAGTGAGCTAGCTAAGAGAATGGATTTAAGAAATACACCAGAACTTAGATTTGAATTTGATGAATCTACATTATATGGTGAACATATTGATGAAATTTTACAAGAAATTCATAGTGAAAACCGTGAATAAGAAAGGTATGGGGGTTTAAATGATAGTAGTTAAAAATATTACAGATAGAATACATGAAGAAGAATTAAAAAATTTAATTTATGAGTATTATGATGAGACTTATAGTGGAATATTTAGTAAGATTCCATTTAAAGCGATTCGTGACTTTTTTACAGGTAATCAAGCTTATATTGATATGGATTTAAAAGACTTATATGATAAAGAAACTAGTTCTAAAGCAGTAGGTCTTTATGAAGGAGAAACTTTAATAGGTTTTGCTTGTGTTCATGTTCATGATGGAAATGGTGAGTTATATAATTTATATATAAAACCAGAACATAGAAAGAAATTTATATCTGAAGGTAAGAAAAGAAGTCTAG
Organism: bacterium; assembly: GCA_030525085.1. GTDB lineage: Bacteria > Bacillota_I > Bacilli_A > RF39 > UBA660 > CAG-533. The sequence goes on along the minus strand of JAUNFK010000019.1, from coordinate 3,176 downwards.
CTGCTGATTTAATGACTAGCTTAGTTAGTGAATTTGAATCTGGTGGTGCTGGAGAAATTTATGTTTCTGCTCCATATAGTAAGGAATTTATGCTTAAATTGTTTGAGGATATGGGATTTAAGCTAGATAAAGTTACTAGTGAAGAAGCTATGTATTCTATGAGTTTAGAAGGAAAAGAGAATGAATGGGGTTCTTGTAGTAAATAAACCGAAAGGTGTTACTAGTAGAGATGTAGTAAATGATCTTGTTAAGATATTTAAAACTAAAAGAATTGGACATATTGGAACGCTTGATCCACTTGCAACAGGCGTTCTTGTTTGTTTAATTGGTAAATATACAAAATTAGGAAGCATAATGGTTAATCATAACAAAGAGTATATTGCTACATTTAAATTTAATGTGCTTACAGATACTTTAGATGATACAGGAAATAAAATTGCTGAGGATAATAAAGTTATTTCTATGGAAGAGCTTAATAAAGCTTTAGAACATTTTAATGGCTTAACTTATATGCAAGAGGTTCCAATATATTCGGCAGTTAAAGTTAATGGAAAAAAACTTTATGATTATGCTAGAAATGGTGAAGAAGTTGTTTTACCTAAAAAAGAAGTAACTGTATATGATTTAAAGCTTGTTTCATTTGATAATAATGAAGTTAAGATTATGTGTAGTGTATCAAAAGGTACTTATATAAGAGCACTTATTAGAGATATTTGCACATATCTTGGAACTTATGGTGTGATGACTGATTTAGTTAGAAGTAAACTTGGTGATTATAGTTTAGATGAGGCATATTCATTAGATGAAATAAGAAATGGAATTTTTAAACTTTATAGTTTAGAAGACATATTTGATTTGGACACTCTATACATAACTGATAGTAATCGCAAACAAATATGTAATGGGAATTTAGTAAAAAATAAAAATAGTAATTATATTTTATATAAAGATGGTGGTAAAGATGTTGCTTTTTATTACCGAATTAATGAAGAAGAACTAAAACCTTTAATTATGTTTTAGTTTTTTTATGTTTTAAAAAGGAAATCCACTTATTATTTACAACATTAAATAATAGGAGGAAGATTTTTATGGATAAAAAGAAATTGTTTTTAATTATGGGAGGAGTTATATTACTTACTATATTTGTGGCTTTTTATTATGTATTTAATAAAGATAATGAAGTGTTAGATGGTTTTGATAATGATGTTGTTACTAGTGAAATAACCAGCTTTAAAGCAGAAGAAAAGATATTTGTAGATGTTAAGGGAGCTGTTAAGAAACCAGGAGTTTATGAAATGAGTTCTAGTGATAGAGTAGTTGATGCGATAAAGATGGCTGGTGGACTTAAAAGTAATGCAAGTACTAATAATATAAATTTATCTAAGACGGTCAGTAATGAAATGGTTATATATGTTTTTACTAAAAGTGAAATAACGACTAAAGTTGCCAGTAGTGTACCTTGTGAGTGTGAGACGATTACAGTTAATAACTGCGTGAATAATGGTGAAGATGCTGATAATAGTACTAGTGATAAAGTTAATGTTAATAAAGCTAGTAAAGAAGAACTCATGAAGTTAAATGGGTTAGGCGAAAGTAAGGCGGAAGCAATAATTACTTATAGAAATAATAACGGAGTGTTTAAAACTATAGAAGATATTAAAAATGTTTCTGGCATAGGAGATGCATTATTTGATAAAATTAAAGACTTTATTACAGTATAATTATTTTTATATAATTTTAGTTATATTAGTTTTATGTTTAACTTTTATAAGAAACTCTTTTCAGAATAAGTCAAAATTTAGTGGTGGTGAAACTTCTTTTGTAGGTATTGTAGATGAGATTAGGAAAAACGATGATTATTATAAGATTACTATAAAGTCTAAAGAGAAGATAATCGGTTCATATTATAGTAAAGATTTTCTAGATGTATCCTTAGGTGATAGGATAACTTTTACAGGAACACTTAGTAAACCTAAAAATAATACGGTGCCAAATACATTTAATTATAGGAAATATTTATATAATCATTATGTTTATTATTTAGTGAAGATAGATAGTATTAAGAGTATTTCTAAGTCTAGAAGTATTAAATATATGGTAAAAAATTATATTATTAATAGAAGTGAAAGATTTAAATATAGTGATTATTTTAAGGCATTTTTAATAGGTGATAAAAGCGAAATGGATGATTATAGTTTGTTTCAAAAAAATGGAGTAAGTCACTTGTTTGCGATAAGTGGAATGCATTTAAGTTTACTTTCAGGAATTATTTTATTTGTATTTAAGAAAAGTAGATTTAAAGAGTTACTAGCATGTATTTTTTTAATTTTGTTTAGCATGATAACAAATTATTCGGCAAGTATTTATAGAAGTCTTTTATTATTTATTTTTATTGTTTTCAATAAGAAACTTGATTTAAGAATAAGTACATTAAATATTCTTTTATTGGTAGTTTGTACTTTGTTTATTTATAATCCATTAATTATATATGATATGGGATTTTTATATTCAGTAAGCGTTAGTTTAGGTCTTATTTTATTTAATAAATACATGAAAAATAATTATTTTGTTAATATGTTTTTAACTAGTTTTATTGCTTTTTTATTTAGTTTACCAATAACGCTTTATTATAATTATGAAATTAATTTAATGCAGATTATAAATAATGTTATTATTGTTCCTTTAGTAAGTGTGGTAATATATCCACTTACTATTTTAACTTTTGCCTTTAGTTTTTTAGAACCTATTTTAAATATATTTATAGGTATTCTTAAGTTTATAAGTAATCGTTTATTAGCTGTTAATATTATTGTGCCAAAGGTAAGTTTAATTTTTTATTTTGTTTATTATGTATTTTTATTTATGTTCTTAAAAACAAATCGTAAGATGTTTATATTACTTATATTTATTTATACTTTATGTTTAAAAGTTAAACCTTTATTTGATTTTAGTACTTATGTTTATTATCTAGATGTAGGGCAAGGTGATAGTTCTTTAATTTATGATAGGAATAAAGTTATACTTATTGATACTGGTGGTAAAGACAATATAAATGTTAGTGATAATACAATAAAGTTTTTAAAAAGTATTGGTAAAAATAAAATAGATTATATGGTGCTTACTCATGGAGATTTTGATCATATGGGAGATGCAATAAATATAATAGATAATTTTAA
>JAUNFK010000028.1:4288-6317 GCA_030525085.1 bacterium | reverse complement strand
ATAATATAATCGCTGGTGAAAAAGTGATTGGTGAAAATAAAAAAGATTTAAATGTGTGAGAACAGTATGATGTAAAGTACTGTTTTCATTTTTTTTCGAAAAATGTAAGTTTTTGCTTGATTTTTCATACATTTTAATGATATAATTATAGTCGTATGACTGCGGAGATGTGCGAGGTTACCGATACACTAGGATGAGTTGGTAGTTATAACTAGTGAAAAGGATAACTTGTACGGAGTATGTCTATACTAGATATAGGCGAAAGGAGGACATGAAAGAATGTCAAAAGATAAAGTTAGAATTAATTTGAAAGCATATGATCATCAATTACTTGATGTTGCTGCTGGAAAAATTGTTGAAACTGTTAAAAGAACTGGCGGCGAAATTTCTGGACCTGTTCCACTACCAACAGAAATTGAAAAAGTTACAGTATTAAGAGCAGTTCACAAATATAAAGATGCAAGGGAACAATTCGAAAGAAGAACTCATAAGAGACTTATCGATATTAAGAACCCAAGCAAAGAAACTATCGATGCATTACAACACTTAGATATACCAAGTGGTGTTGATGTAAATATCAAATTATAAGAGAAGGAAGGAAGAAAATTATGAAAGGAATCTTAGGACGCAAAGTTGGAATGACTCAAGTATTTACTAAAGATGGTAAACTTATTCCTGTTACAGTTATTGAAGTTGAACCTAACGTAGTAATGCAAGTTAAGACTGTTGAAAATAATGGTTATAATGCAATTCAACTTGGTGTATTCGAAAAGAAAGAAAAACAAGCAAATAGACCAGAAATGGGAAATGCTAAAAAAGCAAATACTACTCCTAAGCGCTACTTAAAAGAAATAAGAAATGTAGAATCAACTTATAATATTGGTGATACAATTAGCGCTGATGTATTTAATGTTGGAGAAATCGTTGATGTAACAGGTACAAGTAAAGGTAAAGGTTTCCAAGGGGTTATTAAACGTCATAATCAATCTCGTGGACCAATGACTCATGGTTCTCATTATCATAGAAGACCAGGATCACTTGGTACTATGTTACCAAAAAGAGTTTTGAAAGGTAAAAAATTAGCTGGACACATGGGTGTTGATACAGTTACTATTCAAAACCTAGAAATCGTTGAAGTAAACGTAAATGAAAACTATATTTTAGTTAGTGGAAATGTTCCAGGTGCAAAAAATTCTTTAGTATTAATTAAGACTGCTGTTAAAAATAGCAGAAAGGAAGATCCAAAAGAAATTCTTACATATGAAGTAGAAACTGTTGTAGATGAAGTTGTTGAAGCTCCAGAAGTAACAGAAGAAGTTGCAGAAGCAACTGCAAATACTAAAGAAGAAGCTAAGGAAGAAGAAAGTAAGTAATACTTGCTTAGAAAGGATTTAAAATGACAAAGATAAGTGTTAAGAACCTAAGTGGTGAAAAAGTAAAAGATTTAACATTAAGTGATAGTATCTTTAAAATTGAAGTAAATGATGATGCACTAAAGAAAATGATTCGTTTACAATTAGATGCTACTCGTCAAGGAACAAGAAAAACTAAAAATAGAAGTGAAGTTTCTGGTGGTGGAAGAAAACCTTGGAAACAAAAAGGAACTGGTAGAGCTCGTCAAGGTAGTATAAGGGCTACTCAATGGGTTGGTGGCGGAGTGCCATTTGGTGTTGGTAACCGTGACTTTAGTTTCAAAATTAATAAGAAAGAAAGAGTACTTGCATTAAAGAGTGCTTTATCTCTAAAGGTATTAGAAAAAGCTTTAGTAGTTGTTGATAATTTCAATATGGAAAGTACTAAAACTAAAGATGCATTAAAAATGTTAGATGCATTAAAACTTGAAGATAAAGTATTATTTGTTACAAGTGATGATGCTGCTAATCTTTATTTAGCAACTAGAAATTTACCAAATTGCTTAGTTATATATGTAGATGAAATTAATGTATATGATTTAGTAAATGCTGATGTAGTTGTTATGGATGAAGAAGCAGTTAATAAAATAAAGGAGGTGCTTAAATAATGAGACATT
>JAUNFK010000028.1:0-4278 GCA_030525085.1 bacterium | reverse complement strand
GTTATCATTGCACCAGTTATTACTGAAAAGTCTATGGCTAATAGACAAGCTAATGTTTATACATTTAAAGTAGTTAAAGATGCTACTAAAACTGAAATTAAAAATGCAGTAGAAGAAGCATTCAAAGTAAGTGTTAAAAATGTTAATACATTAAACACTAAATCAAAAAGAAGAAGAGTTGGAAAATATGCTGGAAGAACTAAAACTTATAAAAAAGCAATAGTTACTTTAGCTGAAGGCTCTGTAATAGAAATATAGGTTGGGAGGAAAAGAATTATGGCTATAAAACATTATAAACCAACGACTAATGGTCGTCGTGGAATGAGTACACTAAAAAATGAAGAAATAACTAGTTCTACTCCTACTAAATCATTATTAGTTAAGAAAAGTAAAACTGGTGGTAGAAATAATCAAGGTAAAATGACTGTTCGTCATATTGGTGGCGGAGAAAAAAGAAAATACCGTTTAATTGATTATAAGAGAAATAAACTTGGTGTTACTGGTCGTGTTGCTACTATTGAATACGATCCAAATAGAAATGCTAATATTGCATTAATTAATTATAAAGATGGAGAAAAGAGATACATTATTGCTCCTAATGGATTAAAAGTTGGAGCTATAATTGAAAACGGAGAAACAGCAGATATTAAAGTTGGTAATGCATTACCACTTAAAAATATTCCAGTTGGTACAATGGTTCATTGTATTGAATTACAACCTGGTAAAGGTGCTGAAATTTGTAGAAGTGCTGGTGCTGGAGCTCAAATTCTTGGTAGAGAAGGAAAATATGTAATGCTTCGTTTACAATCAGGTGAAACAAGACTTGTTCTTGGAACTTGTATTGCAACAGTTGGTATTGTTGGTAATGAAGATTATAAACTAGTTAACTTAGGTAAAGCTGGTAGAAAACGTCATATGGGAATCAGACCTACTAACCGTGGATCTGTAATGAACCCTAATGATCACCCTCATGGTGGTGGAGAAGGTCGTGCTCCAATAGGACGTAAGAGCCCAATGACACCTTGGGGTAAACCTGCACTTGGTGTTAAGACTCGTAAGAGTAAAAAGAAAAGTGAAAAGCTTATCGTAAGTAGAAAGGCTAAGAAATAGGAGGAAAAATGGCAAGAAGTTTAAAAAAAGGACCTTATGTTGAAGAATCACTTATGAAAAAGGTTCAAGAAATGAATAAAGGTAATAAAAAAACAGTTATTAAGACTTGGTCAAGAAGATCTACTATTTTTCCTGACTTTGTTGGTCATACTATAGCTGTTCATAATGGAAAAGATTTTATTCCAGTATATATAACAGAAGACATGGTTGGACATAAATTAGGAGAATTTTCACAAACTCGTAAATTTACTGGCCATGCAGGTAATAAGTAGGAGGTAACATGGAAGCATATGCAATTCATAAAAATGCTTTAATTAAGCCTAGACTTGCTAGAATGACTATGGACTTAATTAGAGGAAAAGATGTTGAAACTGCTAGAGGTATATTAGAAAATACTAATACTAAAGCTAGTAGATTAATTCTTAAAGTTTTAAATTCAGCTGTTGCTAATGCCGTTAATAATAATGGAGCAAATGAATCAGAACTTAGAATTAGTGAATGTTACATTAATCCAGGACCTGTATATAAGAGAATTAAATTTGCAAGTCGTGGAAATGTAGATCGCCATGATAAGAGAAGTAGTCATATTACTGTTAAAGTAACTGATGATGCGAAGGGAGTTAAGTAATAATGGGACAAAAAGTAAATCCTATAGGATACAGACTTGGTGTTAATAAGACTTGGCAAAGTACTTGGTATTCTAAAGATAATTATCAAGAATATTTAATTAATGATATAAGAATAAGAGAATATTTAGAAAAGAATCTTAAAGAAGCTGCTATTGCAAGTGTTATTATTGATAGAAAAAATAATAAATGTGAAGTAAGTATCTATACTGCTAAACCTGGTGTTATCATTGGACGTGGCGGAGAAGATATTGAAAAATTAAGAAAAAAATTATCTAAATTAGTTGGTGAAGAAATTTATATTAATATAGTTGAAGAAAAGAATCCTGATTTAAATGCATCACTAGTTGCTCAAAATATAGCTAATCAAATAGCTGCAAGAGCACCATTTAGATCAGCACAAAAAAGAGCTATAAGAAATGTAATGAAAGCTGGAGCTAAAGGATGTAAAACTGCAGTTTCTGGTAGACTTGGTGGAGCTGAAATGGCAAGAACTGAAGGTTATACTGAAGGAACTGTGCCACTACATACTATCAGAGCTGATGTTGATTATGCTATAGCTGAAGCAGATACAACTTATGGTAAAATTGGTGTTAAAGTTTGGATTTATAAAAATGAAATTCTTCCAGCTAAAAAGACTGTGAAGGGAGCTGATAAAAATGTTAATGCCAAAAAGAACTAAATATCGTAAAAGTCATAGAGTAAGTTATGACGGAAAAGCAAAAGGTAATACTGAACTACATTTTGGTGATTATGGACTTGAAGCCTTAGAAGGCGGATGGATTTCAGCTCGTCAAATAGAAGCTGCTCGTATTGCAATGACACGTTATATGAAACGTGGTGGTAAAGTATTTATTAATATATTCCCACATATGCCAAGAACTAAAAAACCTCTTGAAACTCGTCAAGGTAAAGGTAAAGGTTCTGTAGATGAATGGGTAGCAGTAGTTAAAAAGGGAAAAATTATGTTTGAAATCAGTGGTGTTGAAGAAGCTGTAGCTCGTGAAGCTTTAAGACTTGCTTCTCACAAACTATCTGTTAAAACAAAATTTGTAAAGAAAGAAGAAGTAAAGGATGGTGATTCTCTTGGAAATTAAAGAACTTAGAAAGTTATCTACTGAAGATTTAGTTAAAAAGATTAAAACTACAAAAGAAGAATTATTTGCAAAGAGAATGCAACATGCAAATGGTACTTTAGAAAAACCTGTTGAGCTTAAGGTTCTAAGAAGAGATGTTGCAAAAATGAAAACTATTCTTAAAGAAAGAGAAATTGATGGAGGTAATAAATAATGACAGAAAAGAAACAAGAATTAATTGGTAAAGTTGTTAGTGCATCTAATAACAAAACAATAACTGTTAATGTTGAAACATCAAAAAGACATCCTTTGTATAAGAAAAATGTTAAATATTCAAAGAAATATGCTGCTCATGATGAAAACAATGAAGCAAAAGTAGGAGATACAGTAAAGATTAGAATGACTAGACCATTATCTAAAACTAAAAGATATGAACTAGTAGAAATTTTAACTAAAGCTGTTATCCTTTAGGAGGTATTATTATGGTAATGCAAGAAAGTAGATTAAAAGTTGCTGATAACTCAGGAGCTAGAGAACTTTTAGTTATTAGAGTTCTTGGTGGATCTAAAGTTAAATATGGTAATATCGGGGACGTAGTTGTTGGAACAGTTAAAAAAGCTATTCCTAACAGTCCAGTTAAAAAAGGTAAAGTTGTTAAAGCTGTTATCGTTAGAAGCGTTGAAGGCGTTAGAAGAAGTGATGGTTCTTACATCAAATTTGATGATAATGCATGTGTATTAATTAAAGATGATAAATCACCAATTGGTACTCGTGTATTAGGACCTGTTGCTAGAGAGCTAAGAGAAAAAGATTATATGAAGATTGTTTCTCTTGCTTCAGAAGTGTTATAGGAGGCAAATATGAAAGTTAAAGTTGGAGATATGGTAAAAGTAATTGCTGGTGCTGATAAAGGTAAAACTGGTAAAGTTATTAAAACATTAAAGACTGAATCTAAAGTAGTTGTTGAAGGTGTACATATTGTTAAAAAACATAGTAAACCTACAAGTATGAATGATAAAGGCGGAATATTTGAAATTGAAGCTCCTATTCATGTATCAAATGTTAAAGTAATTGATGAAAAAGAAGTAAAAGCTTCTAAAAAAACTGAAAAAGTAGAAGTAAAAGCTGAAAAGAAAGCTAAAACTTCTAAGAAAGGAAGTAAGTAAGTATGAGTAATTTTAGAAAATTATATGATGAAAAAATTGTTCCTGAATTAATGAAAAAACATAATTATACTACTGTTATGGCTGTGCCTAAGTTAGAAAAAATTGTTATTAACATGGGTGTTGGTGAAGGTAGTAAAGATGAAAAATACATTACTGCTGCTGTAAAAGATTTAGAAGCTATTAGTGGACAAAAATGTGTTGTTACAAAAGCTCGTAAATCAATTGCTGGATTTAAGTTAAGAGAATGCCAACCTGTTGGTGTTAAAGTAACATTAAGAGGAGAAAACATGTATAACTTCT
>JAUNFK010000018.1:2197-28882 GCA_030525085.1 bacterium | reverse complement strand
AATTTCTTCTTGGCATACATATTAAGGGCTGTTTGATCTGGCATAAGCATAACAACCTTACGGCACCTATTTCTAGACATCAAGAATACTTCATGTTTTCTTATATTTTCTAAATTCAAAAGTAACACACCAGAATTTAAATAATCCTTATAATTAATCTTCCTTTTAAAGAAATGTGAACCATAATTATCTAAAACTCCAGCTAAGTCGTAATCAGTAATGTCTAAATCATAAAAAGCCTTTGGATCTCTAAGTGCTACAACATCATTATCTAAATATAATATTTTATTTGGTAATTCTTCGATTTGATCTGCATAAAGTCTAAGCATACAAAAAGGGGTAAACCTAGTACTTAAATTTGCAATAGGTAAATTTTGCATCGCAACATCTGTAATATTTAATAACTTAATATTTATATTGTCCCTTATTTTTTTAACTTCTACATTTAACTTACTAATAGTTTCTGAAGATAAAGCTTTAAATTGTCTTTTCTCATCTGAATAATCCATCGTAAATACATATATATTTAAATCTTCTTTTGTATTTTCTGCCAGAGAAAGAACTGAGATTATTAATCCATCAATGATGTTTGAATCTCCGCAGTATAATATGTTCATCACACACTCTCCTTATCTACATAATTTTAACATATATTCCATATTTTTCAAATATAATAAATAACCCTAGTTCAAATGATAAAACCTGTGCTATAATGTTATCTAGGTGTTTTGATATGAAAAATAGAAAAGTAAATTATGCATATTATGAGCATTCCTTAGTTAATAACTTATTTGAATTATTAGAAATGAAGTATAAAAGTAATCCGGATGATATCGCATTTTCATATCATGAAAATAATTTAAAAATAAATAAGACTTTCAAAGATGTTTATAATGAAGTTCTTGATTTAAGTAAATACTTTTACAAGAATTATAAAAATACTAATATTGGTATTATTGGAGAAAATAGTTATAATTGGATCATAACTTATCTAGCAATCATAATTAGTGGTAATGTTGCTGTACTATATGATAAAGATATCGACTTTGAACTACTCAAAAAACTTATCAAAACAAGTGATACTAAAGCAATCTATTATTCCAAATATTATAATGAATATATTAAAGACATGAAAATAAAGTCATTCCCATTAGAAGATATTTATGAATATATTAAAGTTAGTAAAAACGCTAAAAATGAATATGAGATGGATAATGATAAAACAGCCTGTATCTTCTTTACCAGTGGTACTACTGGTATTCCTAAAGGTGTTGAACTTACAAATAGAAACATAACTTATGATATCTATGCAGCCTCATCAATATTTAAACCAGTCAAAGGAGTAACCGTCAGCATTCTACCATATCATCATGCCTTTGGCCTAATTACTGCTGTCTTAAAACCATTCTATTACGATATGGAAATCTATATTTCTACTAGCTTAATGAAAGTTAATAAAGACTTCGAAAGAGAAAAACCAACAACACTATTTCTAGTTCCAGCATTTATTGAAACTTTTTATAAACGAATATGGAAAAGCGCGAGAAAAACTGGTAAAGATAAAAAACTTACTAGAGGAATAAAAATAAGTGATTGTTTATTAAAATTAGGAATTGATCTTAGAAAGAAATTATTTAAAGATATTCTAGATTCCTTCGGCGGAAATCTTACATACATAATATGTGGAGGAGCTTATCTAGACCCAAAATATGTAACATGGTTTAGAAGTATAGGTATTGAAATACTTAATGGATATGGTATCACTGAGTGCTCACCAGTTATCTCCGTCAATAGAAATGAATATTATCGTGATGGCTCTGTTGGACAGCCTGTTAAAGGAATAGATGTAAAAATCATTGATGATGAAATCTGTGTTAAAGGTCCAATTGTCATGAAAGGCTATTACAAAAACAAAAAAGAAACTGAAAAAGTATTATCCAGCGATGGCTATTTCCATACAGGCGATTTAGGTTATATCGACAAAGATGGTTTTATTTTTATTATCGGAAGAAGTAAAAATTTAATAATATTAAGTAATGGAGAAAATATCTCCCCAGAAGTGATTGAAGAAGAACTTCTAAAAGATGAAGGAGTAGAAGAAGTAGTAGTTTATGAAAAAGACAAGCACATTATAGCTTCTATCTATCCAAGTGAAAAATTTCTAAATAACCAAGAATATTTTGATAATTTAATCAAAAGTTACAACAGTGATAAACCAATAAATCACTCTATATCACAAGTTAAATTAAGAACAACTGAATTTATAAAAAATAATAATCGTAAAATATTACGTAATAAAGTGGAGGAAGAAAATGAAAAATGAAAAAGAAAATACAGTTCTAAATGGAGTAATCGAAATAGTTTGTGACGTTATGGAATTAACCAAAGAAGAGGTAACTCCTGAAGCAAATTTAGTAACAGATTTAAATGTAGAAAGTCTTGACTTTGTTGATTTAGTAGAAGCATTTACTAAAGAATATAATGTAGCTATTCATGACAAAGACCTAAAAGAAATAAATACTGTTAAAGACATTGCTGATTATATAGAAACACACGAAAATGCATAAAATATATATATCAAAAAAAAGTACTAAAGACCTACTAAAAGAAGTCTTGGAAGAAAATAATATCAATTCCAATATCATATATAATGAATATGGTAAACCTTACCTAGAAAACAATGAAATTTATTTTAATTTAAGTAACTCAAAAGATTATAGTGTCTGCATAATTAGTGATAAAGAAGTAGGCATTGACATCGAATATATTACATATCGTACTAGAATAGTAGATTCTATATTTAATAAAAAAGAAAAAACTAACATTCCCCTTGAATTTACCAAAACATGGGTTTTAAAAGAAGCTTTTGTAAAAAAGATTGGCATGGGATTAACATATGGTTTAAAAAATGTAGATACAACTAAAATAGAAGATTATGAAATAATTGAATTTGATAATTACGTTATAGGTATAGTATATTAAAAAGAACTTGTATAAAATACCTTTGTTGTATAATTAATTTAGGAAGAGCACTAACCTCTGAAAGTTAGGCTTCTACACTTTATTGGTTTTGAAGCAACTTAACAGGTTTTGTTAGTTGCTTCTTTTTTAATATTTTATAGTAAATATAAAAATTATTAAAAGGATTACCAAGATGCACAATAGTTGAAGTATTTCTTTAATTTATCTCATCTTTTTATCACTCCTTTCACATTAAAAATGTTTAAGGAGAAGCCTAACATAGTACTCTTCAAGGTAGGTATAATAGTCATTTTAAAATAGTTACAATCCCTTTATTTACCTAGCTTAAAGACTTTTAAATTTGCATAAAAGCTAAGAAAAAAACATACTTTTGGTTTGCTTTATAATAAAAATATGATATCATATCTTCAAGGAAGGGATTTTTATGAATATAATTTTAGAGATTGAAAAAATCCTTAGTGATTTAGGTTATGAAAACGCTAAGGTAACTGTTAGTAATAGACCTGACCTAGGTGATTACCAGTTTAATGGAGCCTTCAATCTAGCTCGGGTACATCATAAAAGTCCAGTAATGATTGCAGACGAAATAGTTGAAAAACTAAAAGACAATAAAAACTTTAAAAATGTAACTAATGCAAATGGCTTTGTAAACCTAACTTTAAGTGATGAATTTCTTGTTAACTACATGAATGAAGTAAATAATAATTTTGATATTAATACATATAAAATTGATACTAACGAAACTATCTTCTTAGATTATGGTGGAGCAAACGTAGCAAAAGCACTTCACGCTGGACACCTACGTAGTCCAAATATTGGTGAGGCTCTAAAAAGATTATGTGAAGCAGTAGGCTACAAAACTATCAGTGATGTTCACTTTGGCGATTGGGGTAGACCTATGGGATTAATTATATGTGAAATTAAACATAGATACCCAAATCTAGACTTCTTTAATCCTAACTTAGAAAGTTATCCAAAAGAAAGCCCAGTAAGTTTAGAAGACTTATACGACATCTATCCACTAGCAAGTTCTAAAGCTAAAGAAGATGAAGCTTATATGGAAGAAGCCCGTGAATTAACTAGAAAACTTCAAAATAAAGAAAAAGGAATCTATGAACTATATGAAGCTTTTACAAGTATTGCTATCGATGACATTAAAGATATCTATCATATGCTTAATGCAACATTTGATTTATATGAAGGAGAGAAAGATGCCGATGAATATATTCCAGAACTTTTAGATTACTTCAAAAAAGGAAACTACACCGAGATTAGTGATGGAGCAACTGTTATTGATGTTAAAGAAGAAACTGATAAAAAAGAAATGCCACCAGTTATCTTAATCAAAAGTAATGGCGGAGTGCTTTATGATACAACAGAGCTAGCAACTCTTTACTCAAGAGTAAAAAGATTTGATGCTCAAAAATATTTCTATCTAACAGATATTCGTCAAGAATTACACTTTGTTCAAGCATTTAGAGCAGCTTATAAAACTAACCTAGTACCTAAAGATACAAGCTTAGAATGGTTTGGCTTTGGTACAATGAATGGACCAGATGGAAAACCATTTAAAACTAGAGATGGTGGAGTAATGCCACTAAGAAAACTAATTGACTTAGTTAAAGAAGAAACTAGAAAAGTAATTAAAGATAATATTAAAGAAGAAGATAAAGATGAGCTTGCTTACAAACTAGCAATCGCAGCAATTAAATATGCAGACCTTCTTCCAAATAGAACAAGCGATTATATCTTTGATCCAGTAAAATTTAGTGATATTAATGGAAAGACTGGTACATACTTACTTTATAGTACAGTAAGAATGAAATCACTACTAAATAAATGTGATACAGAATATAGAACATATCATAAAATATCTAGCGCATATGAAAGAAATATTATTATGAATATCATAAACTTAAGAAATACTTTAGAAAAATCTTTCACATCACGCTCTTTAAATGAAATATGTGAATATCTATACAGATTAACTAGTTCATTTAATGCTTTATACTCTAACTGTGAAGTACTAACTGAAAAAGACGAAGAAACTAAAGAAAGCTTACTAGTTTTAACAAAATTAGTTTATGAAACAAATAAGTATCTACTAGACATCCTAGCAATAGATGTTCCAGATAAAATATAAAAAGGAAACCACGAAGGCTTCCTTTTTTAGATGTTTCCGTTATTGTTGTTTCCCCAAGACCATCCAGCACCAATAATAATTACTAAAAGAATGAATAATACGATCCATAAAGCGGCGCCTAGTCCGTATCCACCATTAGTGTTTCCAACATAACCAGTATTGTAACAAGGGTTATATGGAGTATTCATTCCATTATAACCACCATTGTATCCGTAGTAATACATGTTAATACCTCCTTTGTATCTATTATAGTTTACTCAAAAGCAATCAAAGTTGTTAATAAATTTTTAAAACTTTCTAAATAAACTTGGTTAAAGATAAGCATCATGTTATAATTAAAAAGGTGATAACAATGTTCGGATACATAATAGGAAGCGTAAAATATTTAACAAGCAATCATATAGTTCTAGAAAATAATGGCATTGGTTATATTATCTTTGTCGCAAACCCATATGCATATGAAATTGGTAAGGAGTATACTGTATATACTTATCAATATATAACTGAAAATGAAAATGCATTATATGGATTTAAAAGTATGGACGAAAAAGAATTATTTTTAAGACTTATAGCTGTAAAAGGTTTAGGCCCAAAAACAGCTTTACCAATGTTTGCGTCAGGTTCCGTTAGTGGAATTATTGATGCTATTGATAGAGAAAATATTCTTTATTTAACTAAATTTCCTAAAGTCGGTGATAAACTAGCAAGACAAATTATTCTTGACTTAAAAGGTAAAATCAATATTGAAGTTACAAGTACAAGCAGTAATGAAGAACTTGTTGAAGTTTTGCTTAACCTTGGATATAAAAGTGCAGACATCAAGAAGATTTTACCAAAGGTTGATTCTGAATTAAGTATCGAAAATCAAATAAAGGAAGCATTAAAACTAATGTTGAGGTAATTTATGGTAATTGGTATAGATATAGATGAAACAATCACAAACACCCATGATGAAGCGTATAAATACGTAAAAAAATATGCACCTGATTTAAAATTTAACGACTACTGCGACGACATCAAAAATAAAGACGTTAAAGCATTTCTAGAAAAACATGCTTACGATATTCAAAGTAATTTAACATTAAAACCATTTGTAAAAGAAGCTTTTGATATGTTTAAAAAGCATGGTTTTAAGATTGTCATTATTACAGCTCGTGGCTATGATTTAGATTACGAATATGAAAAAGCAAGCATTGATATGCTTAAGAAATATGATTTACCATACGATGAAATCTATTATAAACAAAATAAAAAGGGGAAAATTGCTAAAGAATTAAATGTATCATACTTTATTGATGACAAAGAAAGTGTCTTAGATGAAGTAAAAGAGTATGGAATAAATACGATTTGGTATACAAATGAAAAGAAAGAAAGCAAACATTTAATTTTTAGTAACTGGCTAGATATAGCAAACTACATAATAGAAAGAAGTAATTAAATGGAAGAAAGAGTAATAACAAACGAAGAATTACCTAGCGATAACAACCTAGAAGAAACATTAAGACCCCAGGTTCTAGATGAATATATTGGCCAAAATGAAGTCAAAGAAAATATTCGTGTCTTTGTTGAAGCTGCCAAAATGAGAGATGAAGCTCTAGATCACGTATTACTTTATGGCCCTCCAGGACTAGGTAAAACAACTTTAGCTCATATTATTGCTAATGAGCTTGGTACAAATATTAAAACAACTACGGGTCCGTCTTTGGAAAAAAGCGGTGACTTAGCTGCCGTTTTAAGCACGCTAGAACCAGGTGACGTCTTATTCATTGACGAAATACACCGCATACCTAAATTTATTGAAGAAATTCTTTACCCAGCAATGGAAGATTTTGAACTTGACATTGTTGTTGGTAGTGAAGGAAGTAGCAGAAGCATAAAAATAGACCTTCCACCATTTACATTAGTTGGAGCTACAACTAGAGCAGGGGATATTTCTGCGCCATTAAGAGATAGATTTGGTATTGTCTCAAAACTTAACTACTATACAGACGAAGAACTTCAAAAAATAATTGAAAGAACTAGTCGTGTTCTTAACATGAAAATAAATAAAGAAGCGGCCGCAGAGCTTTCAAAAAGAAGCCGTAAAACCCCAAGAATAGCTAACAGATTATTTAAAAGAGTTAGAGACTTTGCTCAAGTAAAAGGATTAGAAGAAATAGATTTAGAAACAACTATGGAAGCTCTAGATAGACTAAAAGTAGATAACTACGGTCTAGATCAAATAGATATTGAGTATTTAGAAAGTTTAATTTATAAATTTAACGGGGGACCAGTCGGCGTTGAAACAATTGCTTCATCAATTGGTGAAGAAGTTTCGACATTAGAAGATGTCGTAGAACCATATCTAATGCAAGAAGGATTCTTAAAAAGAACACCTAGAGGAAGAATGGCCACTGACAAAAGTTACAATCATATTAAGGGAGGATTATTATAATGGATAGAAAAATATCAAGTTTACTAAGAAAAGAAACACAAAGACAAGAAGAAAACATTGAACTTATTGCAAGTGAAAACTATGTATCAAAAGACATATTAAAACTTCAGGGAAGCATTCTAACAAACAAATATGCTGAAGGATATCCAGGTAAAAAATATTATGGAGGTTGCACTTACATTGATGAAATTGAAAACCTAGCAATTGATTATGCTTGCAAACTATTTCATGTTAAATATGCAAACGTACAACCACACTCAGGATCGTCAGCAAATATGGCCGTATATAAGGCCTTACTTAACATAGGTGATACAGTTCTAGGTATGGACCTATCAAATGGTGGACACTTAACACATGGTCATCCAATGAGTTTTAGTGGTAAAGAATATAATATCGTATCTTACACGGTTGATAAGGAAAGCGGTATCATCGATTATAATGAATTAAGAAATATCGCTTTAGAAGCTAAACCAAAAATGATTATTGCTGGAGCTAGTGCTTACTCAAGAATGATTGACTTTGCTAAATTTAGAGAAATAGCTAACGAAGTAGGTGCCTACCTAATGGTAGATATGGCTCATATAGCTGGACTAGTAGCTACTGGCCTTCATCCATCACCAGCACCATATGCTGACGTTATAACAACGACAACTCATAAAACATTAAGAGGACCTAGAGGCGGACTTATCCTAACAAATAATGAAGAAATCATAACTAAAATAAATAAAACCATCTTCCCAGGGATTCAAGGTGGGCCACTAATGCATGTCATTGCCGCTAAAGCTCAGTGTTTCTATGAAGCAATGGAGCCTAGCTTTAAAGACTACACAACAAATATCATTAAAAATGCTAAAGCTCTAAGTAAAACATTTATGGATAACGGAGTTAAAGTTATCTCAGGTGGAACTGATAATCACTTAATGCTAATTGATGTTAAATCATCATTCGGCATCACTGGTAAAGAAACTGAAACTATTCTTGACAAAATAAACATTACAACAAACAAAAACACAATTCCAAACGATACAGAAAGCCCATTTAAAACTTCAGGGCTAAGAATTGGCACTCCTGCAATGACTACAAGAGGTTTTACCGTAGAAGACTTCGAAGAAGTTGGTATCATCATTATTGAAGCTTTAAGAAATAAAGATAATGAAGAAGTTTTAGATAATCTTAAAAAGCAAGTATTAAGATTAACAAGCAGTCATCCATTATATAGAAAGGAAGTATAACAATGACTAAATGGGATAAAGAATATATTAAACTATGCACTAAAATATTAGATGAAGGAGTAAGAGTTCAAAACAGAACTGGAATAGACACTATTAAAATACCATCATATCACTTACATTTTGATCTAAGTGAAGAATTTCCAGTTCTTGCAACCAAACAACTTTACTTTAGACAAGCAATAATTGAAATGTTGTGGATTTACCAAGCACAATCTAATGATGTTAGATGGCTTCAAGAACGCAATGTACACATTTGGGATGAATGGGAAATTGATGATGAAGGCTTATGGAAAGCAACTCAAAACGTTGTTGAAAACGGCGAGTACGTAAAAAAAGAAGTTGTAAGAAAATTTCCTAAAGAATATGCTCATACAATTGGTACAGCATATGGTTATATCACAAACAAATTTAAACTTACTCAAAATCTAATTTACACAATCAAAAACAACCCAACAGACCGCCGTATGGTAATGAGTCTATGGCAAAATGACTATTTAGAAACAGCAGTTTTACCATCTTGTGTTTGGTCAAGCGAGTGGGATGTAACAGATGGAAAATTAAATCTATGGGTTCATCAAAGAAGTTGTGACGTTCCTCTAGGTTTACCATTTAACGTAACACAATATGCCGTTCTATTATCCCTAATTGCTCATGTAACAGGACTAAAACCAGGCACAATTGACTGGAGTCTAAAAGATGCCCATATCTACGTTAATCAAATAGATGGTATTAAAGAACAAATTGAAAGATCTAAAACAAATGACGATATCAAAGCACCAACACTGTGGATTAATCCAGAAGTTACTGACTTCTTTAAGTTTGATAACAGTAAAGATCTAAAAGACATTAAAATAGAAGGATATGAACATATGGGACCAATTAAATTCCCAATTGCTCAATAAAAACTATGGATAACTTATCACTAATTGCCGCTATTGGCAAAAATAATGAATTAGGAATAAATAATCATCTATTATGGCACCTAAAAGAAGACATGAAATTCTTTAGAGAAACCACTGCTGGTAAAACTATAATTATGGGTAGAAAAACTTTCGAATCACTTCCTGGTCTTCTAAAAGGAAGAAAACATATTATACTATCTTCAAATGAATCATACGAAGTTCCAGGTGCAACCATAATGCATACTAAAGAGGAAATCTTAAATTATATTAAAGAAACAAACGAAGAATGCTTCATCATTGGTGGAGCTAAAATCTATAAAGAATTCCTTCCTTATTGCAAATATCTATACCTAACATTAGTTGACATAGAAAAAGAAGCAGACACCTTCTTTCCAGAGTTCGATAAAACAGATTATAACGCAGAAGAAATCAAAAAATGTACTGAAGATGGCATCGATTTTACATTTATGAAATACACGAAAAGGCTTTAAAACAAGGTCTTTTTGTTTTATAATAAGTAAAGGAGGAAGTCATATGACAAAACAAGTCGACCTTATAATTCCTATTAAAAGAAGAATAAGTTGGATAGTGCCAGAAAATGAAGATGATGAAATAAAACTAGCTTCAGTTAATAAGCTATCATCATTAACTTTCAGACAGTTAGTAAGACTTCGCGATTACATTGACTATATTCTAGAAGTAGTTTCCAAAAAAGACCAAAAAGATGCCATTTTAACAATAATTTATATATGTGCAAATTATAATGGTGAAATCATAAAATCAAACATCACAAACTTAATAAGATTAACCGAAACTCTTATGGGAACTAAAGTAGAAGAATATCCAGATTATGAAACAATTTTAAATATATTATCAGAAAGAAGTGTAGCAAAACATGAAAACAGAAGAATTTGATTATTACTTACCAAAGGAACTTATTGCTCAAACCCCGTTAGAAAAACGAGATGAAAGTAGACTTCTAGTTATGGACAGAGTAACTGGAGAACTTACCCATAAATATTTTTATGATGTAATTGACTACCTAAATAAAGGTGATGCTCTTGTAATAAACGATACTAAAGTAATACCTGCAAGAATCATTGGTATTAAAGAAGAAACTGGTGCAGTTATTGAGTTGCTACTATTAAATCCAGAAGAAAAAGATATCTGGAAATGCCTAGCAAAACCTCAAAAAAGACTTAAAGAAGACACAATTATAACGTTTGGTGATGGCTCTCTAAAAGCAAAAGCCGTAAAGATTAAAGAAGAAGGCATAACTGAAGTAGAACTAATCTATGATGGTATCCTAATGGAAATTCTAGAAAAACTAGGAACAATGCCACTACCACCATATATTCACGAAAAATTAGAAAATAAAGACATGTATCAAACAGTATATGCTAGAGAATATGGTTCAGCTGCAGCTCCAACTGCGGGTTTACACTTTACTGAAGAACTACTTAAAAAAATTGAAGAAAAAGGCATTAAAATAGTTCATATAACTTTGCATGTTGGATTAGGTACATTTAGACCAGTAAATGTTGAAGATGTAACAAAACATGTTATGCATAAAGAACATTACATAATGACTAAAGAAGCAGCAGATACTCTTAATGAGATTAGAGAAAAAGGCGGCAAAATTTATGCTGTTGGTACAACCAGTGTAAGAACTCTAGAAACAATCATGCAAAACAATGAAAAATTTGTTCCAACAAGTGGAGATACAAGTATCTTTATCTATCCTGGATTCAAATTCAAAGGAATCGATGGACTAATTACTAATTTCCATTTGCCAAAAAGTACATTAGTAATGCTAGTATCAGCGTTCTCAAGCAAAGAAAACATTTTAAATGCTTATAACGAAGCTGTAAAAATGAAATATCGTTTCTTTAGCTTTGGCGATGCTATGCTAATAAAATAAAGGAAGTGACTTATGAAAATAGAATATACATTAATTAAAAAAGAAAAAAACACTGGTGCAAGACTAGGTAAAATCAAAACTAACTATGGTACGTTTGATACCCCAATGTTTATGCCCGTAGGAACGCAGGCAACCGTAAAAACATTATCGCCAGAAGAACTTAAAGCTTGCGATGCTGGAATAATCCTAGCAAACACATACCACTTATGGCTTAGACCTGGAGAAGACGTAGTAGCAAAAGCTGGCGGGCTTCATAAATTCATGAACTGGGATGGACCAATTCTAACTGACAGTGGAGGATTTCAGGTATTCAGTCTAGCAAAACCAAAAGACATCTCTGAAGAAGGCGTTAAATTTAAAAATCAATATAACGGAGATGCACTATTTTTAACTCCAGAAAAAAGTATTGAAATCCAAAACAAACTAGATAGTGACATTGCCATGAGCTTTGATGAATGCATCGGCTGGCCAGCAACATATGAATACTGCAAAAAATCTATGGAAAGAACCCTTAGATGGGCTAAAAGAGGTAAAGACGTTTTCAATAATCCAAGACAAAGTTTATTTGGTATAGTTCAAGGTGGCGAGTACGAAGACTTAAGAAAAGAGTGTGCTCTTAAACTAGCTGAAATGGACTTTGATGGTTACTCAGTAGGTGGCACAAGCGTTGGCGAAGACAAACCAACCATGTATAAAATGGTAAGCTACGCTACTAAATACTTACCAGAAAATAAAGTAAGATACCTAATGGGTGTAGGTGATCCAATTGACATCGTTGAAAATGTTATTCGTGGTATCGATATCTTCGACTGTGTATCACCAACTAGATTAGCTCGTCATGGGCATGCCCTAACCAAATACGGTAAGATAAATTTAAAGAACGCAAAATACAAAGAAGATTTTACACCGATAAGTGACGTATGTGACTGTTATGCTTGTAAACACTACACAAAAGCTTATATTAAACATTTAATTAACTGTGATGAAACATTTGGCGCTAGGCTTCTTTCAATTCACAACATAAACTACCTCATAAATCTAACCAAAGAACTAAGGGAAGCCATCAAAAATGATACTCTTTTAGAATATAGAGAGGAGTTTATAAAAAACTATTATGGTGAAAAAAAATAATTTAATTTTAAGCATTTTACTAATATTTATAAGTGTTTTCTTACTTCTTGGTATCAACAAAACTATCAAAGATCATCATGATAGACAATACACTGTTATCTATAACAAAATAAAAGAAGCTGCTAAAGTGTGCTATCAAAAAAACGAATGTGAAGGTGAAATCACTTTAAAAGACCTATATGACAAAGGCTACCTAGAAGAAGTAATCGACCCAATAAATAAAGAACCACTTGATACAGCACTATGTTTAACAAAAGAAGATAAAAATATTACATTCTGTAAAGAAAAAGGAGAGTAATAATGAAAACTAAAGACCGTTCATATATCGAATTAATATCTATAACTATAACTGCTTTATTAATAATAATGAGCATAACCTTAATCATAACCAACTACTTTAAAAAAGAAAGAATAAAAAAATATAATGATTATGAAATGTTAATAACCGAAAGTACATACAAATATCTAGATAACCATAAAGATATTGTTGATAAACTAAAAAAAGATTATGCTTATATTAACTTAAAAGTAGAAGACTTAGTAAAGGATTCATATTTAAGTGATGACATCGAAAATCCTAAAACTAAAAAGTCTGCATTAAATGACAAAATCGGTATAACCTTAGATGAATATGAAAATATTTCTGTAACATATCCATCAAAATATGATAGTGGTCTTTTTACAAAAAATATTATCAAAAACCTTAGTAATAAATCACTAAGCTTAAAAGACATTTTAAACACAACATCCCTTGCTTTTACATATGACGGAAAAATAATAAATAACTATTTAACTATAGAAAATACAAAATTAAAAGAAGAATACAATTTAGATGAAATAGGTCTATATGAAATAACTTACATCTTTAAAGAAAAAGAATACAAAACAAATGTAATTGTAGTAGATGATAAGGCCCCTGTAATAACTGATATAACATACAACAAAGAAAAATATCAAAATAGTATTAGGGTAAGCGCTAACATTTCTGATGAAGACTCTGGGCTTGCTTCATATAGCATCTCAAAGAATTGTAAGAACTATCAAAACGTAACTGACAACAAAATTGAAGGCGAAATTAATGAAAATGGCAAATGGTATATCTGCGTTAAAGACTTATCTGGCAATATGACTAAAGAAGAGATAAATATTACAAACATCGATAATACTGCCCCAGAAATAAACATATCTGAATTTGATGAAACGAACAAAATAATCAAAGGAGAAATAACTGACGAAGAATCGGGTGTAGTAGCTTATGCCGTAACGAAGACTGTATCTAAACCAACAAGTTGGATAATAATCGAAAATACAAAAAAATTTGATAAACTAAATTATCAAATTACCAAAAAAGGAACTTATTATATTTGGGCTAAAGATGCCTCTGGAAACACATCAAGAAGTAAAGCAATTGACCTAAACTGGGTTAATTAAGAACCTTATCTACAATTCCATACTCTAAAGCCTCAGTACTACTTAGATAATGATCTCTTTCTGTATCATTATCTATTTTTTTTATACTTTGACCAGTAAGATTCGCCAAAATATTATTAAGCTTCTTTTTCAAATTAAGAATTCTTTCAGCCTGTATTTTTATCTCGGTAGCTTGACCTTGAGTTCCGCCTAACACCTGATGAATCATTACCTCAGAATTAGGTAAGATAAGTCTCTTACCCTTAGCACCATTAGCAAGAATAATCGCTGCCATACTCGCACACATTCCGCAAGCCACAGTTGAAACATCACTCTTAACATAATTCATCGTATCAAAAATACTCATCCCGCTAGTAACCGAACCGCCCGGACTACTAATATAAATATAAATATCTTCATGATTAAGAGAATCTAAATAAAGTAGCTCGGAAATAATTAAACCTGCCATATTATCGTCAATCTCTCCATTTAAAAAAATAATACGACTACTAAGTAACTTCGTATAAATATCAAAAATCTTTTCACCACTAATACTTTTTTCAATAATATTTGGAATTAAGACCATTATTTTTCACCTAATACTATTTTAAATAAAACAAAAACAAAATATACATTAAAAATAGTTTTTTTTTAAGACAAATTTTGATATACTTAACTATAGAATAACTAGGAGTGATGAAAATGTTATTAGATAGAGCGGTTCAGAAAAAATATCAATCTGGATTAAAATTTCTTTTATACGTTGCTGTAAGGCACTTAGGATATGAAGATGTTAACTATCTACACAGTATCGATAAAGGGCTTTACTCAAAAATAATCGCATCACATACTCTAACAGATGAAGAAATTGAAAAAATTAAAAACTATATAAACGAATTAATAACTAGTAACTTAAAAATAACTAAAAAAGTAGTAACTCAAAATGATGCATATAACTATTATATGAAAAAAGGACTTACTGAAAAAGCAGGTAATATTCAAAACTTAAATAGTAAAACAGTTACCTTATATGAACTAAATGGCTATTATAATTACTTTATGAGTGATATGCCAGAATCAACAGGTGAACTCAAAGAATATGGCTTAACCTACTTAGGAGATAATATGGTAGTTCTATCTACACCAGTAGATGATACAGGTATTATCCCCAAATACGTACCGCAGAATTTAATAATTAAAAGCTTTGCTGAGTATACTTCTTGGATGAATAAACAAAATATAAAATATGTAGCTGATCTAAATAAAATAATTTCGGAAAGCAAAATCAAATCATTTATTAAAAAGAATGATATTATTATGGATAGCACATTAAGTGAAGCAGCAAGTGTAATTAAACACGAAAATAAAAAGCTTATCCTTCTAGGCGGTCCATCATCAAGTGGTAAAACTACAACAACTAGAAAATTATCTCTATACCTGTCAGCACTCGGACTTAACCCAATATATTTAAGTCTAGATGATTATTTTGTTGAAAGAAAAGACAATCCTAAAAACGAAGATGGTTCATACAACTTTGAATGCTTAGAAGCAATTGATTTAGAACTATTTAACAAACAAATAAATGAACTTCTAGAAGGCAAAACAGTAAGCATTCCTACATTTAACTTTATAACCGGAACTAAAGAATATAAGGGAAAAGAAATAACCATGAAAGAAAATGACATCCTCCTTATTGAAGGCTTACACTGTTTAAATGAAACACTTACTAGTCATATAGATAGTAAAGATAAAATGAAAATTTACTTAAGTCCATTCATTCCATTAAACATAGATAGGCATAATCATCTATCGACAGTTGATATGAGACTTATTAGAAGAATAGTAAGAGATAACCGAACTAGAGGTTATGACATAACAAAAACATTAGAAGCATGGGAAAGCGTTAGAGCAGGGGAAACACAATATATCTTCCCATTTACCAAAGATGCTGACATGATTATAAATACAGCATATATATATGAACTTGGAGTACTTCGTGTATACATTGAGCCACTTCTATATAGTGTCCCAATGGACTCGAAATTCTATAGTGAAGCAAAAAGACTTATTAATGAACTACAAATGTTCTTCCCAATTCCAAGTGAATATATTACAGACACCAACGTATTAAGAGAATTTATTGGTGGTAGTTATTTTGAAGAAAGGTAAATGAGATGAAAAAAGTTGTACAAATAGTATTAATAATTTTAGCAATATTTCCAGTTATCGTAAATGCAGAAATAACCCTAACAGAAGATTTACTAGAGCAGGGAATAAAAAGTCTTATGGAAGATTTAAAAAATAGTAGTGAAGAGCAAGGCTCTGGAGATGTTATAATCACTCTAGACAGAACAAATAAACAATTGATTTTTACTGCTGATGACGAAACATTAAAATCGTATTACAAAATAAATGATAATAACACTATTACATTTACTACATCCGGAAGATTTTATAAAGGAATGACATATGAAGAGTACAAAAATGCTGATATTGGTCTAACCTTGGGAATGATAGAGTATGGCATCATATCACAGATTAATAATATTAAAATAGAAGATTCGATGATCTATTACGGACTTAACATTTTACAATTCGCTTTAGGCTCTGCAACTGGCACAGGCTCATCAAAACCATCATTTGTAGTGGTTCCAGATGATCAAGAAACTATAGTGGATGAAGGAGTGCAAGTCATTAAAGAAAGTGAATTTGGTCAATACTCTCTTGATTTAGCGAAAAAACAATATGCTGATTCATTTAATAAACAAGTACTAAAAGATGATCAAGAAGGTATGATTAATTCTTTCTCATATGGTTATAGCAACGATTTAAGTAAAATACCAGATCTTACTCAAAAAGAAGATGAATTTTATATAATAGGTGAATTAACTATTAACCCAAATGCAGATTTTAAGAAGATTGACGGTTTTTCAGATAAATTAGATGAAAGCATTAACAATGGTGAAAACGAATCAAATAATAATGAAGAAAACTTAGAAAACACAAACTTAGGCAGTGAAGAATCAAATCCTAAAACAGGTATTACAAATAATTACTTAATTTTAGGTTTATCACTAATATTAGGAGTATTTGCTCTTGCATTTATAAGCCAAAAAGAAATATTTAAAAAGATTTAGAAAGGTAAATAATATGAAAAAAATAGTAATTAACGGATTTGGCCGTATTGGTCGTTTAGCATTTAGAGAACTTATTGGAAGCAAAGAATATAAAGTAGTCGGAATTAACGGTAGAAGCACTAGTGAAGAAATGGCTTACCTACTTAAATATGACTCAGCTCAAGGAGGATTTGAAGAATCATCTGTATCATTTGTTGAAGAAGGAATTATCTTCGAAGACGAATTAATCAGAACATATCAATTCGATAATCCAGAAGAATGCCCTTGGAAAGAATTAGATGTTGACTGTGTTTTAGAATGTACGGGAGCATTTACTAAATACGAAGATGCCTACAAGCATATTAAAGCAGGAGCAAAACACGTAGTAATATCAGCACCAGGTAAGGGCGACATGAAAACAATTGTCTTTGGTGTAAATGATAATGAACTAACCGGTGAAGAAGAAATCATCTCAGCTGCATCATGTACTACAAACTGTCTAACTCCAGTTCTAAGAGTAATTGACCATTATTTTGGTATTGAATCAGGCTTCATGTCAACAATTCATGCTCTAACAAATGATCAAAACATTCTAGACGGCTCTCATAAAAAAGGAATCGGTAGTAGAAGAGGAAGAGCAGCAGTAAATAATATCATTCCTACATCAACAGGTGCAGCATCAGCAGTAGGTAAAGTACTTCCTAACTTAGATGGAAAACTTGATGGCCTAGCATTTAGAGTCCCAGTAGTAGACGGTTCTTGTGTAGATCTAACTTTAAACTTAAAAATAGAAGTAACCAAAGAAATGATTAACAATGCCTTCAAATCAAATACAAGCGTTGTCCTAAAATACACTGATGATCCAGTTGTATCTAGTGATGTTATCGGTAATAGATGTGGATCTCTAGTAGATGGCTCAGCTACAAAAGTACTAGACTCAAATAAACATCTAGTAAAAATCATAGCTTGGTATGATAACGAATTAGGTTATACTTGCCAAATGCTTAGAACAATGATTAAACTACTAAAAAAATAATTAAAACATAAAATTATAATATGATAAAAATATTTATAGGTATACTCCTTACAAGTTACTCACTTGTCTTTTGGATAGCAGATTTAAACTTACTTACTGTAGGTAAAAACATCTTAGAATATCTAATATACTGCTTAACACATATAGAAACGCTTATCCTATTTTTAGGACTATACTTACTAAAAGATTTAATTCCAAAAAGGCCTTCAAGGTCTTTTTAATTTACCAAATATTTTATATAATAAGGGTGGTGATAAAATGAACGTAGTAGACAAAGCAAAAGAATTTGTAATAAAAGCCCATAATGGCCAAGTTAGAAAAACTGAAAAAGATAAACCAATGATTGTTCATCTTTTTGATGTAGCAAGTATTTTGAAACAATATGAATTTGACGATAACGTTATTGCAGCTGGTTTTCTTCATGATACCCTAGAAGACACAAAAGTGACTAAAGAAGACATCTTAAATAACTTTAATGAAGATATCTTATCACTTATCCTAGGAGATACAGAAGTAGATAAAACTTTATCATGGAAAGAAAGAAAAACCATAACAATAAATGAAGCTAAAGCCTTAGACTTAAGGCATAAATCAATTATAATCGCCGATAAAATAAGTAATTTAGAAGACATGCTGATATATTTTAATAAGCTCGGCAAAAAAGATTTTTCAGCATTTAATCAAGGATTCGAAGAACAAAAATGGTATTTCGAAAATCTATATCAAAGTCTTATTCTAAACGAAAATGAAGACAAAGAATATTTTCAAAGGCTAAAATCATTAATAGATGAAATCTTTAATAATAAAGAAGACGAATTTCTTAGAAATACAATCTTTAAAAATAAAGAACAAGAATTCATCGAAGTAAAAAAACTGGATGCTAAAAAATGGGAACTAGCAAAACTAAAAAGGCTATTTGATATAGACTCTTACACAATTGAATTTACGGGAACTCCTAGAACCGGTAAAACAACTCTAATAAATAACCTATACGATTTCTTTAAAAAAGGTAAATTTAAAACATCAATCTTAGAAGAATTTACCACTTCAAAAAGATACAAAGAACAAATATATCCAAAACTAAAAAATGAATATAAAAACATCGTAAACACTGAAATACCTAAATATGTTTTAAAAGACCTAGAAGAAGAACAAGCAAAAGACTTAGACGTTATTCTTATTGACAGATCACTATTTGACCGCATTATCTGGGTAGATAGACTACGCCTTAAAGGTGGCATGTCAGAAGAGGAATATGAAGATTATTTAAACACATATATTCCTTTAGTAAATGAAAAAATAGATATCGTAATTGCTTTAAAAACTGATGCCATAACCGCCTTAAAAAGAGACTACAATGCGAATCTATCACTAGAAAAAAGAAACTTCTTAAATGAAGATAATGTAAATGAGTACAACATATCTTTAGAAAACACCCTAAAATTGTTTGAAAACAAAGCATATGTTTTTGACACAACAAACAAATCTCAAAGAGAAACGTCTATAGAAGTAGCTAATAAAATTCTAGATAATTACCGAACCAAAGTAATTAATATAATTAATAACCAAATCAAAAACACTCTAAAAGAAAAATAAACATAATAGCATTTAAGTAAAAAATACTTGATTTTCATAAAAAAAAGTATTATAAATATAGATATAAACGTTGATTGGAAAAGGAAGATTAGTAATATTATAGAGAGTTAACGTATGGTGAAAGTTAATATAGAGCTAACCTTTTAGACACCATGAGTGCTTAAAGAATTGAGTAGACTAAGCCGGCAATAGACCGTTATCCTTAAAGAGAGACTATTAAGTAATTAAGGTGGTACCGCGGATTAACAGTGATTCGTCCTTTGTAAGGATGTTCACTGTTTTTTTATAGAAAGAAGGAATTAATATGAAAGGAAACATTTATAGAGACCTATATATAGGTGAACTATCTAGCGAGCTAGAAGGTAAAGAAATTCGTATTGCTGGTTGGATAGAACAAATAAGAAACTTAGGAACTAATCTTATGTTCTTACTAATCAGAGATGAAACTGGTACTGTTCAAGTTATCTGTAATAACCCTGAAAAGTTTAACGGAGTAACAAGGGAAAGTACTATCACTTTATCTGGTAAAATTGCAAAAAGAACAAAAGAAATGATTAACCCTAACATGAAAACAGGTGATATTGAAATTGAGCTTACATCATTTGAAATCTTAGGTAAATGTGCAAGCAATCTTCCATTTGAAATCAATCACCCAGAAAACGCTAGTGAAGAAACAAGACTAAAATACAGATACTTAGACTTAAGAAATGAAAAACATCATAATACAGTACTATTTAGATCTAAAGTAATTGACTATATTCGCTCACTTATGAAAGAAATGGGCTTTACAGAAATTGCTACGCCAATAATTACTACAAGCAGTCCAGAAGGAGCAAGAGACTTCGTTATTCCATCACGTAATTACAAAGGAAAGTTCTATGCGCTTCCACAAGCACCACAAATTTATAAACAACTTCTTATGGTTAGTGGCTTTAACAAATACTTTCAAATAGCCCCATGCTTTAGAGATGAAGATTGCCGTGCAGATAGAACTTTAGAGTTCTACCAATTGGACTTAGAAATGAGTTTTGCTACTGAAGAAGATGTATACGCAGTAGGTGAAAAAGTATTCTATAATGTCTTTAAAACATTTGGTGGTAAAAAAGTATCTCCATATCCATTTAGAAGAATTGCTTATAAAGATGCTATGTTAAATTATGGTTCTGATAAACCAGACTTAAGAAATCCATTAATCATTAAAGATGCTACTAACATTTTAAGCAAAATGGACTTTGCTCCATTTAATGGTAAAATGATTAGAGTAATTAAAACCGAAAATATGGATAAGTCAAACTCTTGGTATAAACAAGTAGAAGAGTTTATTAAAGGCAAAGGTGCTAGTGGTTTAGCAACTATCAAAGTAGCTGCGGATGGTACATTTAAATCATCACTAGACAAATTCATGATTGATGAAATTCGTACTGAGTTAAAAGAAGAGTATGAATTAAAAGCTGGAGATGCATTATTTATCTTAGCAGATGAACCTAAAAAATGTCCTAAACTAGCCGGTGCTCTTAGAACTCATCTAGGTGAAGAACTAAACTTAATAAATAAAGATAAATTCGAGTTCTGCATCGTAAATGATTTTCCAATGTATGAAGAAAATGAAGAAACTGGTGCAATCGATTTCGGACATAATCCATTTAGTATGCCAAAAGGTGGCCTTGAATCACTAAATAATGAGGACCCACTAAACATCACTGCAATCCAGTATGACTTTGTATGTAACGGCTATGAAATGAGTTCTGGTGCTGTTCGTAATCATGATATTGAAATCATGAAAAAAGCCTTTGAAATTGCTGGCTACGATGAAGAAGTTATTAAAAATAAATTTAGATCACTATATACAGCTTTCCAATTTGGTGCTCCTCCTCATGCAGGTATGGCTCCTGGAATCGACCGTATCATAATGCTTCTAACTGGAGAAGACAACTTAAGGGAAGTTCAAATCTTCCCACCAAACGTATCTGGTGTTGACTTACTAATGGGTGGCCCAATTGAACTAGAAGAAAAACAATTAAGAGAACTACATATTAAAGTAAGAGATTAATGATAACTAGCTTATCATTTTTCTTTTTCACTATATATTAAAACTAAAAATTTTGATATAATTAATTAGGTGATTAAAGTGTTAGAAAAATTCGTGCCTGATATCTATCAGAAAAGCATTTATGATATAAATTATAATACCCTAAAAAAAAGAGGAATTAAGTGTCTAATATTTGATTTAGACAATACCCTTGTTCCTGTTACTGTTAAAAAACCAACCAAAAAAGTTAGTGACCTTTTTGAAGATTTAAAGAGAAAAGGCTTTAAACTAATAATTGCCAGTAACTCTCCTAAAAAAAGAGTAGCTCCATTTAAAGATTACTTATGTACTGATTCAGCATACTTTTCATTTAAACCACTTAAAAGAAAATATAATAAAATCTTAAAATCATATAATTTTAAAAAAGAAGAAATCGCGTGTATAGGAGATCAATTACTAACCGATATATGGGGAGCTAACCGCATGGACTTTACCAGCATACTTGTAAACCCAATTGGTAAAACCGACTTTACTTTAACAAAACTAAATAGATTTATTGAAACATCAATTTATGATAAATTAAAAAAACAAGATTTATTAAAAAAAGGAAGATATTATGAATAAAATATGTTATGGATGTGGAGTAAAACTCCAAATGGAAGACTCATCTAAAGCTGGTTACACTCCTAAAGAAGGAAGTGTATACTGTCAAAATTGTTTTAAGCAAATGCACTATGGTGTGCACAAAGATGATAGCTTACCAAAAGATGAAAACGTTATAATAAATGCTATTAATAAAGAAACTGCTCATACATTATTTTTGACAGATTTTTATAATATTAATAACTACTCACTAAACATCTATAAAAAAATAAAAGGAAGTAAAACACTCGTAATAAGCAAGTGTGACATTTTACCTAAATCAGTTAAATGGGAAAGCATCAGAGAATTTATTAAAGAATACTATGAAATTTATGACAACATTATCTTTATAAATAAATCTCTTGGAAGTGCTAAAAAGATAATTAATTATCTAGAAAAAAATAATATTCATAAAACATATCTTCTAGGTATCAGTGGAAGTGGTAAATCAACTTTAGTAAATAATCTTATTAAAGAAACAAACTCTAAACTAAATGAAGTAGTAACAAGTTATAAAACAAATACGACTAAAGACTTTATAAGACTAGAATTAACTAATAACTTACTCGTAATTGATTCACCAGGCTTTGCTAGTATTAGTTTAAGTGAAAACACTAAAGACACATTTAAATATGCTATAAAACCTAGAACATACCAAATGCGTAAAAGAGAAACCTTAAATATAATTGATGAAAGATACATCAACTTTGAAACAGAAACAAGTGTAACACTATATATTCCAAACAATGTAAAAAGTCATAAAGACTACAAACAAAAAGCATTCTCTTATGACATCAAAGTTCCAGCAAATAGTGACCTAATCATTATTGGCACAGGCTTTATCAATATCAAAAATGAAACAGAGGTAAATATCTTTAACATCGATAAAAAATATTTAGAAATTAGACCAAGCATCTTTAAATAGAAAGGAAGTGCTTTATGGACCGCATAAAGATAATGAGTGAAGACCTCAGCAACAAAATAGCAGCTGGAGAAGTAGTAGAGCGCATTGCTAACGTTATTAAAGAACTCACTGAAAACAGCATTGATGCACAAAGTACAGAAATAGCTGTCTCTCTAGAAGCTGCAGGAAGCAAAGAAATCAAAGTGATGGATAATGGAATAGGCATGGACCCAAATGATGCACTAAACGCCTTCAAAAGACACGCTACAAGTAAAATATACAAACCAGAAGACTTATTTTTTATAAATACTTTAGGTTTCCGTGGTGAAGCTCTTCCATCAATTGCAAGTGTCTCTAAAGTAACTCTTGAAACTAGTGAAGGGGACGTTGGTACTAAAATAGTAATTGAAGGCGGAAAACTTATTGAGAACACTAAATGTGCTGCAAGAAAAGGAACTGTTATTAAAGTAAATGACTTATTCTATAACACACCAGCAAGACTAAAATATCTAAAAAGTGAGCAAACAGAGCTATCTAATACAACTCAGTATATGGAAAAACTTGCTCTATCTTATCCAGAAATTGCTTTTACTCTAACAAATAATGATACAACTATAATCAAAACAACTGGTAGTGGTAACCTTCTAAAATGTATTCATGAACTATATGGTCAAATGGTAAGTAAAAACATGCTTGAAATAAAAGGTACAAGTGATGACTATGACGTTTATGGTTATATCTGCAAACCTGTAGTGTTAAAAAGTAATCGCAACTACATGACTACAATTGTTAATGGCAGAGTAGTAAGAAATGCTGAACTTAATAAAGCTATCAATGATGCATATCATACATATAAACCAGACATAAGATATCCAGTTGTCGTAATCAAAATAGAAACTGACCCAACTTTAATTGACGTTAACATCCATCCAACAAAACAAGATATTAAATTTAGTAAAATAGATACACTTATTAATCTAACAACTAAATTAATTAAAAACGCTCTATATAATTCACTTTTAATACCAAAGATTGAGATAACTAAACCAGAAGAAAATGTTGAAGCACCTATGCAAAATTATCATCAATTTACCGAGCTTCAAACTCCATCTATTGATTACTCAGAAGAATTATTTGTAAATAATGACCTAGTAACAACTTTTAATGAACCTAAACCTGAAGAAACTCAAATGGACTTTAAACTAAATGAAAAGAATGAAGAAGTAAAACACCTAGAACTTTATCCATGCGGCTTAGTATTTGGTACATATATAGTTGCTCAAAACGAAGAAAGCATGTATCTAATTGATCAGCATGCAGCTCAAGAAAGAATTAACTATGAAAAAGTATTAAAAGCTCTAAGAGAAGAAAAGATAACCGTAACTGATTTACTTTTTCCAATAAGTGTTGAGCTTTCACCAAGTGACTATCTAGCATTTAAAGAAAAAGAAGAAACCTTTAAAGAACTTGGATTTAATTTCGAAGAGTTTGGTATCAACACAATTATTGTTAAATCACACCCAACATGGTTAATAACTGGCTATGAAGAAGAACAAATAAGAAAAATAATTGACTTTCTAATAAATACCCCAACAACATTTGAAAGAGCTAAATTCCAAGACCACTTAGCAGCAACTGCTGCCTGCAAGATGAGTGTTAAAGGAAACGAAGCAACTACTACTGAGCAAGCAGAAAACTTACTTAACGATTTAGTAAAATGTGACAATCCTTATAACTGCCCTCATGGTAGACCAACAATAATCTCATTTACAAGATATGAACTTGAAAGAATGTTTAAAAGAGTAATGAACTAAGGAGGAAAATATGATTCATGAAATGCGTTTAAATAACGAACCATTTAACAAAGTTAAAGAAGGAACAAAAACAGTCGAGTTAAGACTATTAGACGAGAAAAGAAAAGCACTAAGAGTAAGTGATAGAATAATCTTTACAAATAGAGCAAACAATGAAAAAATCGATGTAGTAATTACAAACTTATTTAAAGCAGATAGCTTTGCCCCAATTTACGAAAAATATTCTAAAGTATCTATGGGCTATAATGAAGAAGATGATGCTAAACCAGAAGACATGGAAGAATACTACTCAAAAGAAGAAATAAAAAAATATGGCTGCATTGCTATCGAAATAGAAAAGGTTCTAAAATGATAATTGTTGTAGCTGGCCCAACTGGTGTTGGTAAAACTCGTTTAAGCGTCGAACTAGCCAAAAAATATAATGCTGAAGTAATTAATGCCGACTCTATGCAAGTATATAAAGAACTAAATATTGGAACTGCTAAAGTAACTGAAGCAGAAAAAGAAAATGTTCCTCATCACTTATTTGATATTAAAAATCCAGATGAGCTTTACACAGTTTATGACTATCAAAAAGACCTAAGAAATATTTTAGATAATAACAAAGATAAAAACTATATCATCGTTGGTGGTACTGGATTATATATTAAAGCTGGATTGTATGATTATAAATTTACTGAAGAAGAAAAAAATAATGACTCATACGATAACTACACAAATGAAGAACTAAAAAAACTAGTCGATGAAAAATATCCCCAAAATGATATTCATGAAAACAATCGTAAGAGACTAGTTCGCGCTTTAAATAAAGAAAGCGACTATGACACTTCCGGTAATAATCTTCTTTATCCAGCCATTTTTATTGGCCTAACAACAGATAGAGATAATCTATATAAAAGAATCGATGATAGGGTAGACGTTATGGTTCATGATGGCTTGTTAGAAGAAGTAAAAGCTCTATATGATAAAGGCATAAAATCAAAAGCAATAATGACTGGTATTGGTTATAAAGAACTATATAAATACTTTGATAAAGAAATATCTTTAGAAGAAGCAATAGCCTTAATAAAGAAAAATAGTAGACACTATGCTAAAAGACAATATACTTGGTTTAACAATCAAATGGATATTAAATGGTTTGAAACAAACTATCAAGATTTTAATAAAACAGTAGAAGAAGTTATTAAATATATAAATGAAAATCCTAATAAATAGGATTTTTTTTAAAATAAAAAATACGCTTATTAAGCGTATTAATTATTACTACTTGTTGAAGTAGTAGCATTTAGTAACTGATTACTAATATACTTTTCATATTGACTCTTAAGTTCAGAATCTTCAATAGTCATTCCATAACTCTTACGAAGTTCAACTAAAGCATTAATAGATAATG
>JAUNFK010000018.1:0-2187 GCA_030525085.1 bacterium | reverse complement strand
AGTAATCTTTTCATTAGCTAATTTTTCAATAATAGATTCTTTAGAATCAGCTAAACTAGCTTTTTCTTTTTCACCGGTTTTTAAAATGATATGATAACCAAACTTAGTTTTAACTGGTTCTTTAGTATACTCATTAAGTTTTAACTTATAAGCAGCAGTTTCAAACTCTTCAACCATATCACCAGTATTGAAGTATCCTAAATCTCCACCCTTACTAGCATTAGAACTATCATCAGAGTATTCTTTAGCAAGCTCAGCAAAATCAGCTCCATCATTAAGCTTCTTAATAACTTCTTTAGCTTTGTTTAATGCTTCTTCTTCTGCTTTCTTTTTTTCATCATCACTCATTTTATCAGTAGTGTTTGGTGAAATTAAAATATGACTACAAGAAATATCTCCAACAGTCTTTTCTTTATAATACTTTTCGATTTCTTTATCAGTAATGCTTTCTTTAGCATAATCATCAACTGCTAAATCACGATAATAACTTAGTTTAAGCGTTTCTTTAAAATCTTTTATAGAACTAATTCCATAATAAGAGTTTAATGCTTTTAGAAGAGCACTTTCATCATACTTACCATTATCATCAACATAGTAAGTTTTAATTTGTTCTAGTTGTTTTTCTGCACTCTTTTCAGCTTCACTAGTTTTATCGGCATACTTTTCACTAAATATCTTAGTATCAACCATATCAATTAAATTAGATAAAGCATAATTAACTTTGATCTTTTCATAAAGATTTGTAGCACTAATATTTAAGTCTTCCTTTTCAAAAGTAACAACTGCTTGATCGCCATCTTTCATTACAGGAACTTTACCACATCCAGTAGCAAATCCAAGTATTACTAAAGCCATTATAATTTTCTTCTTCATAAATCCTCCTAGTTATCTATTATACACGCCCTTAAACTAAAATACAAGAACACAATTAAGACTTTTCGCGTACAATAAAGTGAGTAATGAAAAGGAGGGAGACTATGAACGGTTGTTGTGGAAATAACAATTACGGAATAAGCGGAGCAGCTTTCATTTTAGTATTATTTATTCTATTAGTAATCATTGTAGGTGCCGCAGTTATTTAAGTAAAGGAGGTTACTATGTGCAAAAATAATGAAAACCAAGGATTTGCAAGCGAAGCATTTATTGTCTTAGTCTTATTTATTCTTTTAGCAATAATCCTTGGAGCAGTTTTCATCTAATAAAGAGCTTTGCCTCTTTTTTTAGTGGACTTTTTTAAATAACTCTAGTAAAATTATCTATAGAATAGGTGTGGTAATAATGTTTGGAAAAATTAAATCAATTGAAACTAATTATGTTATAGTTGAAAATACAAGTGAAAAATTAGAAGTTAACTACTTAAACTATCACGTAGTATTCCCAGAAAAGAATAGAGGAGTAGTAGGCGAAATAGTCGGTATTGATGAAAATGAAATTAAAATCTTTCTAGTTGGTGAAATTAAAAATGGTGTATTTACTTCAGGAGTCCTTAAAAAACCTCACTTCTCGTCAATTCCAAGACTAGTATATAAAAATGAAGCTGAATTATTTTTAGGATGTGAGCCCGGCAAGAAAACTGTATATATCGGTAAATCTAATACATATGATGGCTTTAATATCTGTGCAGACTTAAATGCATTCTTTGCTAATCACTTTGCAATTATTGGAAACACTGGTTCTGGAAAATCATGCGGTGTAGCAAGAATCCTTCAAAATCTTTACGGAAATAAAGAAACAATGCCAGTAAACTCTCACATCGTACTATTTGATGTTTATGGAGAATATAAACATGCTCTATCACACCTAAACGATATGGATGGAATGGGTTATAAAAACTTAACATCTAAATTAGACTTAAGTGACGGTGAAATAATAAATATCCCAGCATACTTCCTAGAAGTTGATGACTTAGCTCTTTTATTACACGTAACTAAATCATCATCACTACCAATCTTGGAAAAAGCTATTAAACTAGTTTATATCTTCAAAAGTCAAGATGAAAAAATGATTTCTTACAAAAATGATATTATTGCATCATGCTTATTAGACATCTTATCAAGCGGTCGTAATAGTACTCAAATAAGAGACCAAGTATTAGCAATCCTTTCAAGATATAATACAGAAGATTTAAATGCCGATACAGAGATTTACCAACCAGGTTACTCAAGAACAATCCGTCAGTGCCTAAAC
>JAUNFK010000017.1 GCA_030525085.1 bacterium | reverse complement strand
TATAATGACAATTATCTACCAAATAACTTTATATAAAAAGAATAATATGGAGTATAATGTAGATGATGTTATCAAAGAAAATTTAGAGATAGATAATGAATTTGTTAAAGATATTGTTTATGGAGTTGTAACAAGTTTTGATGAACTTACTGATGAAGCAAATAAATATCTTAAAGATTGGACAATAGACAGAATAGATGCTACTGGAGCAGCAATCCTTAGAATGGCTCTATATGAAATTAAATATACTGATACACCTAATGTAGTAGTAATTAACGAAGCTGTTGAACTTGCTAAAAAATATAGTGATGAAGAAGTTCGTAAGATGATTAATGCTGTTTTAGATAAGGTAATTTCTGAGTAATGGAAAAAAGATATATTACTGTATCAACCTTAAATCGTTATTTAAAGAATAAGTTTGATACAGATCCAAATATTCAAAGAGTATCTTTAAAAGGAGAAATATCTAATTTTAAAGGACACACAAGAGGTCATTTATACTTTACCTTAAAAGATGAAGAAGGAAGAATAAATGCAGTAATGTTTTCTTTTAATGCAAGTAAACTTACTTTTGTTCCAGAAGACGGGATGAAAGTATTAGTAACTGGTAGAGTATCTGTTTATCCACCAACTGGATCATATCAAATATATGTTGAAGAGATGGAAAGTGATGGACTAGGTAACCTTTATTTGAAATATGAAGCTCTAAAAAAAGAACTAGCAGAAAAAGGTTTATTTGATGCTGGACATAAAAAGGCAATACCTAAATATCCTCATAGAATCGGCATAGTAACTGCACCAACTGGAGCAGCTATAAAAGATATTCTAAGCACAATTAAAAGAAGATATCCAATATGTGAAACAATTATCTTTCCATGTTTAGTTCAAGGAGAACTAGCAAAAGATGATATTGTAAAAGCTATTAATGAAGCTGAAAAATATGATTTAGATGTTCTTATTGTAGGCCGTGGTGGCGGTTCATATGAAGACTTATGGGCCTTTAATGAAGAGATAGTTGCTTATGCTATTTATAACTGCACAATCCCGGTAATTAGTGCTGTAGGGCATGAAATAGATTTTACCATAGCAGACTTTGTTGCAGACTTAAGAGCACCAACACCAACCGGAGCAGCAGAGATGGCTGTACCAAATATGGTAGATTTATTTACATTCCTAGAACAAATTAAGATAAGATGCACAAGCACTATATCAAATAAAATAAATATTAATAAAAAACATTTACTAGATTTAAAAGATAATTATGTTCTTAAAAATCCTCTAGCAGTCTATGAAATAAAAGAACAAAAACTATCTAATTTAATAGATATATTAAATAGTACAATAACTAATAAACTAGCAAATGCTAAATTAAAATATAATCATATAAAAGAAAATTATATTTTAAATAATCCAGAAGAGTTATTAAAAAAGAAAAAGCATGATTACACACTTATTTTAAATAAACTAGAAATACTTAATCCCATTAGTATATTATCTAAAGGTTACTCAGTAGTATCATTAAATGATAAAACAATAAATAGTACTGATAATATATCTAAAGGTGATACTCTAAATATCAAACTATATAAAGGTAGTCTAAAAGCAAAAGTAGAAAGTGTAGGTAAATAATGAAAGAAAAAAAGTTTGAAGATATGCTAAGTGAACTAGAGACACTTGTAAAAAAATTAGAAAATGGAGACACTGATCTAGATACATCAATTGAGACATACCAAAAAGCAATGAAACTAGCTAAAGAATGCGGTGATAAATTAAATAATGCTGAAGAAGCAGTAAACAAAATTTTAAGTGAAGACGGAACCCTAAAAGATTTCCATATTGAAAATGCTTGACGATAGAAATTAAAATAAGCTATAATAAAGGAGAAAGATAGAGGTAGTTATGAACAAAGTATTACCGCTCATTTCTCTTTTTATTATGAGCATGGTTAGTATATTTTATTGGACATTTAAATCAAAGGATGAACTATATGAGGCAAAATGGAATGTACCAGATACAACTCTAGCAATTATGATCAATGGTGAAATTAGTACAACTTTTCCAACAATAAACGCATATGAAACAAGTGTAGAATGTACCAACGGAACTGGCAAGGTAGAATGGAATGGGTCGAAATGGATTCTTACAACAAGTGGCATAACTAAAGGAAGTATTAAGTGTAATGCTACATTTACAACTAAGGTTCCAACTTTAGCAGAAATTATACTAGCAAATAATGAGGTTCAAACACCACTTACTACACCAGGAAGTGAAGTTAGTGCATATACATTAAATGATGTGTCAGCCATAACAACAACATATGTAACATCGAATTATCAATCATATTTTATTACATATGGTACTGGCTGGAAAGCAAACGGAAATAATTTTGATTTAACTGGTGCTGCAGTAACAAGCGGCACTTATGCTAATTCTTATTCTGATTTAGTTGGAAAATATTTACCATATTCTTATATATCTAGTTCTAGTTCTGGAGGTTCTGGTTCGAGTACAGCTGGAACAATGGCAACTACAACTGATTTAAGTAGTGTATATTATATAGTAAGTGCTACATCAAGTAGTTTCAAATATAAAAATTTGGGTTCAAATAAAAGTATAACAGAAGCAGAACTTGCATCTGCGGAAGATGACTATGGAACGTCTTACTACTTTAGAGGAAATGTTAAAAATAACTATTTAGAGTTTGCAAATAAATGCTGGCGAATAGTAAGAATTGGAGGAGATGGTTCAGTAAAGCTTATCTTACATAATGATAATACAGCTGGCAGTGCTAATCCATGCTCATCAGCAAATAATAATAATGATGCCGCATTTGCAAGATACTCTGGCACAACATATAAAAGTGCATTTAATACAAATTATAATGATAATGCTTATATAGGATTTATGTATGGACAAATTGGTGCTTCTGATTATGAAAGTACCCATGCGAATATTAATAAGAGCACCATATTAACCAATTTAGAGACATGGTACAATAATAATTTAAAAACTTATGAATCTTTAATAGATAATAATGTTTTTTGCAATGACAAAGGCAAATCTAGTTGGCCAGGCTATGGAACAGGAATAACGTTTTATGATTCAAGTACAAGATTACGTACAAATAAAAAGCCTAGCTTAAAGTGTAATGGTAATCTTAGCAAAATAGTTGGAAAAGTTGGCCTTATTACTGCAGATGAAGCAGTATTTGCAGGATTTATACCTCGAAATGCTCCATCATTAAATTATTTACTTGAAAATACTGGTAATGTATGGTGGTGGACATTAACACCAGACTCTTTTATGGTTAGTGCAGCTGATATTTGGCTAATTCAAAGCGATTTTAGAGATGTGTCTTCCTTTTCTGCTGGTAATGAAAATGGTATTCGCCCGTATATTTCTCTTAAGGCTTCTGCCGATATTTCAAGAGGTTCTGGTACCTCAGAAGATCCTTACGTAGTAGAGTAGATACCCTAATTTGATAAAACTCCCTAAATATGCTATAATTGTAGTAATTAAGGGGGTTTTTATTATGGAAGTTATAGATTTATCTAGTAGATCGTTTAAGGGGTTAAGAACACTTGAATTACCAAATACTGTATATAATACTGAAGGTAGGATATATATTTATGAGGATAAAGATAAGTGGAATAAGAGAATGCATTTAGTTAAGAGGTTATATATTAATAGTGGTCCTATATTTAGTAATAAGCTTGCTACTATAAACTCATTAGTAGGTTTTGAAGAACAGATTGATATGCCTGAACTTGTTTATCCAGAAAAGTTACTTACTGTAGATAGAGAAATAGTTGGTTTTACAATGCCATATATTCCATCAACTAATTTAAAAGAAATATTAAATAATCCAAAGACACCAGTTGAAGTTAAGATTAAGTATTTAAAAGATATTGGTACTATTTTAGAGAAGATGGAAGAAGTTCGTAAGTATGCTGAGCTTGAAGATTTTTATTTAAATGATTTACATGAAGGTAACTTTATAGTAGATGAAGAGGGCACTTTAAGAGTAATAGATTTAGATTCATGTAAGATTGCGGGTAATATGCCATTTTGTTCTAAGTATTTAACCATAATGAATCCTAGTATTTGCAATCTTCCTGGTAAATATAAAATAAGTAATTTTAAATGTTCTGGAGATATTATTCCTAATAAAGATAGTGATTTATATTGTTATATAATTACAATTTTAAATACAATATTTGGTAGAGAAACACATAGGTTACCACTTGAGACTTTTTATGATTATTTGGAGTACTTAAGAAAGATTGGCGTATCTACTGAGCTTATTGATATAATTTCCGATATTTATTCAAATAAATCTAATACTAATCCTAAAGAATTATTAGATGGATTAGAACCAGTATTTTATAAGTGCCATGAAAGTGCTTTTAAGACCTTATCCAAGATAAGAAGATGTCAGTAATGACATTTTTTTAAATTCATATTCGTTTGCAAAACTTGTCAAAAAAGGGAAGTTTTGCAAACAGACTTGCAAAAGTAGGGAAAAATATAAAAAGTTTGCAAATGATTGCACAAATTTTTTTACACGCTTTTATTGAAAAAAGAGCACTCTCGTGCTAAAATACTGACAAGGGAAGAGTGATATTATGAAAAATAAAGTTGAACCTAAAACATTATCTGGTTTTATGGAATTAATGCCACAAGATCAAATACTTTTTAGTAATATTAAAAGAACTATTGAAGAGGTATATGCTAGTTATGGTTATTATGAACTAGATACTCCTATCATTGAGTCTTCTGAAGTTTTACTTGCTAAAGCTGGTGGAGAGACTGAAAAACAGATTTATCGTTTTCAAAAGGGAGATAGTGACTTATCTTTAAGATTTGATTTAACTGTGCCTCTAGCTAAGTATGTAGCAGCTAGATATAATGAGCTTACTTTCCCATTTAAGAGATATCAAATTGGTAAGGTATATCGTGGAGAGCGTGCTCAAAAGGGAAGATTTAGAGAATTTTATCAGTGTGATATAGATGTTATTGGTAACGAGTCTTTGTCACTTATGTATGATGTTGAAATTCCAAGTGTCATTTATGATATATTTAAGAAATTAAATTTTGGTAAATTTCAAATTCAAATTAATAACCGTAAGCTTTTATCTGGATTCTTTGATGCTTTAGAACTTAATGATTTAGTATCTGATATTTTAAGAGTTATTGATAAGATTGATAAGATTGGTTTAGATGCTGTTAAAGATGAATTAAGATTACTAGAGATTAGTGATGAAAAAATTGAAAAGATAGCTGAGTTTATTTTAATTGAAGGAACTACTGAAGAAAAGATTGAAAAATTAGAAAACTTAAAAATCGAAAATGATACATTTAAAGAAGGCTTAGAAGAATTAAAGTTTGTTATTGAAGGACTTAAGTGTATGAATGTTGATTGTGACTATTATACTATTAACCTAACTATTGCTAGAGGACTAGATTATTATACAGGAACTGTTTATGAGACTAAACTAGTTGATTATCCATCTATTGGTAGTGTATGTTCTGGTGGTAGATATGAAGATTTAGCTGGTTACTATACAGATCAAAAGCTTCCTGGTGTAGGTATTTCAATTGGTCTAACTAGATTATTCTATCAGTTAAAAGAAGCTGGAATTATTACAAGCAGTGAAGTATCAGCATCTGATGTAGCTATCTTACCAATGACAATGAATTATGCTTATATTTGCAATGTCCTAAATAAAATTAAAGGTGAAGGCTTAAAAGCTGAAGTAGTCTACTTAAATAAATTTAAACAACTTATGAGATTTGCTGATAAAAATAATATTCCTTATGTAATTATCATTGGTGATGATGAGATTACTAACAATGAAATAGCTATTAAGAATATGGCTACGGGTGAACAAACTAAGCTTAAACTTGAT
Source organism: bacterium (assembly GCA_030525085.1). Taxonomy (GTDB): domain Bacteria; phylum Bacillota_I; class Bacilli_A; order RF39; family UBA660; genus CAG-533. The sequence goes on along the minus strand of JAUNFK010000017.1, from coordinate 23,366 downwards.
GATATTTCTAAAATTAAAGAAATTATTAAAAGATAGTTTGACATTATAAAAAAACTAACGTAAAATATATATAGATTTTTTGTTAAAAGACTATTATTACAAGTATATATTTAAGAGAGGGCTATATGGTGTAAATGCCTAATATATCGTAATAATGAAACACTTTGTTAAATAACAAAACGCTAAAAAGCGATAAAATTACAAGACTGCACTAAGTGAAGTAAGGTGGTACCGCGGATACATTTCGCCCTTACGCATTTGGTGCTTTTATTTTTTAGAAAGGATAGTTATGGAAAAGATTATAATTGAAAATAAAAAGAAGGAATATATTGCAGATATTATTAAATCAATATGTGAAAAATACCGATTTGCTAAAGTTGAAAAAGAAGAAATTAATAAAGTTAATAGCAAGGTATACTACTTAAATAATAAAGAGTTATATCTTAAAAATGATAATAACAGTTTAATTAAAGAAGCTGAAATAATCAGTTTGGTATATCAAATATTTAATTTATTAAACATAGATGCTCTTATTAAAATTAATATTAGTAATTCAAAATATAATAAACTGAAAGAATATTTAGATCTTTTAGAAATCAATTTTGAAGAAACCGATAAAATTAAGACTGATGAATTTGCATATGCTATATATTCTGGTGATACTAAACTAGGAGAAGGAAAGAGCGGCACCGCCACAATAGACCTAGAAAAAACAATCTCTGAAATTGAAAATAATGGAACTATCGTGCCAGTAGATGAAAAAGTTGATGTTTTACTTATCGGTGAAAGTGAAAACGAATTAGAAACATCTTCATACATAGCTCAAAACTTAAGGCTAAATGGTTTTATAACCGAAATAAATGAAGAAATAAATGCCAAATTTAATATTATTTTAAAAGATAAAGATTTGGAACATAATGAAGTTATCATTAAAGATAACGTAACTGGTGAAGAAACAAAATCAAATATTAATGACATAGCTGAATATCTAGAAATGAATATATAGAAAGAAGGAATTAAAATGAAACTAGATGTAAAAGAATTATATGATAGCTTAAAAGATTACATGGATAAAGAAGTAACACTTCAAGGATGGATTAAGAATCATCGCAAACAAAAGGAATTTGGCTTTATTGATTTTTCTGATGGTACAAGTTTTAAGCATGTACAGTTAGTTTATGATAACAGTTTAGAAGAATTTGATGAGATAGCTAAACTACATATTGGATGTGCTATTACTGTTACTGGTACGATTATTAAATCAGAAGGCGCTGGTCAAGATTTTGAATTAAAAGTTAAATCTATTAAGTTAGAGGGAGACTGTCCTGAAGATTATCCAATTCAGCCAAAAAGACACTCAAATGAATTTTTAAGAGAAATGGCATATTTAAGACCTAGAACAAATTTATTTAATGCTGTATTTAGAGTTAGAAGTGTTGCAGCTTATGCAATTCATAATTATTTTCAAAGTCGTAACTATATATACGTTCATACGCCACTTTTAACAACAGCAGACTGTGAAGGTAGCGACCAAATGTTTAAGGTAACAACCCTAAACTTAAATAATTTACCACTTACTGAAGACAAGAAAGTAGATATGTCTAAAGATTTATTTGGTAAGCTTGCATTTATTACAGGATCTGGTCAATTACACGGTGAAGCATTTGCAATGGCTTATAAGAAGATTTATACTTTTGGGCCTACATTTAGAACAGAAAACTCAAATACAAAAACACATGCTAACGAGTTCTGGATGATTGAACCAGAGATTGCCTTCTGTGACTTAGCTGGACTTATGGATATTGAAGAAGAAATGCTTAAATATATTGTCTCTTACGTTTTAGAAAGATGCTCTAATGAGATTAATTTCTTTGATAAGTTTGTTAGTCCTGGTTTAAAAGAAAAACTAGAAAAGTTAGTATCTTCACATTTTACAAGAATTACGCATCATGAAGCAGTAGATATCTTACTTAAAGCTGATAAAAAATGGGAGTTTACTCCTACATATGAAGATGATATTGCTAAAGAACATGAAAAATACATTACAGAATACTTTAACGGGCCAGTATTTATTACTGACTGGCCAAAAGACATTAAAGCTTGGTATATGAAACTAAACAGTGACGGTAAAACAGTTGCTGCTGTTGACTTAGAAGTACCAGGTGCTGGAGAACTTATGGGTGGTTCTCAAAGAGAAACAGACCTTAAAGTATTAGAAGAAAGAATGACAGAACTAGGCGTAGATAAGAGTGCTGTTGATTGGTATGTTAACCTTCGTAAATTCGGTGGATGCTACCATTCAGGATTCGGTATGGGATTTGAAAGATTAATCATCTATCTAACAGGTGTTGAAAACATTCGTGATGTTATACCATTCCCAAGAACACCAGGAAACTGTGAATTTTAAGGAGGACTATGAAAGAATTTACTGAAGAAGAAATAATTGCTTACGCAGATAAACTATTAATTGGCTTATCAAAAGAAGAAAGTTCGTCTATCAAAGAAGAATTCAAATTCATTGACAAAAACATCGACAAAATAAATGAAATACCTAATCTTTCTAGTATCACACCAGCAACAAGTCCATTTAATCTTTATGAAGGTACTCTTCGTGAAGATATAGCTGAAGATAGCATAAATATTGACGACCTACTAAGAAATACTGGAGAAACAGATGGAAGAGAAGTAAAAGTTCCAAAGGTGGTAGAATAATGATAGAAGAATTAAAAAATAAAAATAGTGAAGAATTAGTTAAAGAAAGCATTAGAAAAGCTAAAGAAACTAATATTGAAATAAATTCATTTGTAACAATTATCGATAACCCAGAGCACACCGATAATAAAGAAAGTATCTTAAATGGTATTCCATATGCTGTAAAAGATTTATTTAGTACAAAAGATATCCTTACAACTGGATCATCTAACATCCTAGCTAACTACATACCATTTTATGATGCCACTGTTATTAAAAGACTAAAAGATGCAGGTGCTATTCTTATTGGTAAAACAGTATGCGATGAATTTGGTTTAGGTGGAACTGGAACTACTGGTCACACTGGTATCGTTAAAAACCCATGGGACACAGCTCGTGGAGCAGGCGGTTCATCATCAGGATCAGCAACAAGCGTTGCTCTTGGAATTGTGCCATTTTCTCTTGGAACTGATACCGGAGACTCAGTTAGAAAACCAGCATCATTTTGTGGAGTAGTTGGTTACAAACCTACCTATGGTCTAATTCCTAGATATGGTGTTCTACCATTTGCTTCATCACTAGATCACGTTGGCTTATTTACAACATGCGTTAAAGATGCTGCTATAGTTACAGACGTAATAAAAGGCTTCGATGGTAAGGACATGACCAGCTTAAAAAATACTGAAAATCTTACATCAGGATTAGACGGAATTATTTCTGATAAAAAATTATTCTATATTAAAGAACTAACAAATATAGAGTATTACGAAAATCCATCTGAAGACTTAATAGATACATTAAATTTATTTAAAGAAAACCTAAATAAAATAAAAGAACTAGGCGTAGAAATTTATGAAGAAAGTCTAGATGAAAAAATAATAGATGCTCTAGGCCCGGCTTACACAATAATTTCATGTGCTGAAGCTACAAGTAATCTATCTATGTATACCGGCATTAACTATGGTCATCGTGGTGTTGGAAACAATATTAAAGATATGATTAAAGATCATCGTACTAAAGGATTTAGTTCCCTAATAAAAAGAAGACTTGTAATAGGTAGTTACGTATTAGAAGAAAAAAATCAAGAAAGATATTATCTAAATGCCTGCAGGGTAAGACACTTAGTAATCGATAAAATGAATGAATTCCTATCAAAATATGATGCCTTAATTATGCCAGCAAGTTTAAAAGCACCACTTTTAGAAAGCGCAAACGACGTTATTACCGAAAGCACAAAAGACGTAGCAAGCACACTTCTAATAGGAAACTTTGGTGGATACCCATCAATAACAATCCCAAGCGGATTTGTAAGTAAAATGCCAGTAGGAATCAATTTAACAGGTCAAATAAAAGAAGATAAAGACCTGCTAAACATTGCGTATGGTATAGAACAAAAACTAGGCTACGCTGGTCAAACTGTAGGAGGTAAACATGAGTAAATATAAAACAATTATTGGTTTAGAATTACACTGTCAGCTTATAACAAACTCTAAAGTTTTTTCACCAAGCCGTAATGAATACTGTGAAGTGCCTAATACAAACGTAAATGAAATAGATATGTCTTTTCCAGGAATAATGCCATACCTAAATAAAGAAGCTGTAAAAAAGGCTCTAAAAATGAGTATGGTTCTTGGATGCACACAGCCAGATGAATTAGTGTTTGACCGTAAAAATTATTTCTATCCAGACCTACCTAAAGGTTATCAAATTACCCAAGTAACTAAACCAGTTGGTATTAATGGTCACGTTGAACTTATCTCTAATGGAAAAACATTCACAGCGGAAATTCATGATATTCATTTAGAAGAAGATACAGCGTCACTAGACCACTATGATTTCTTCTCTCTAATTGACTATAACAGAGCAGGAGTACCTCTAATTGAAATCGTAACAACTCCATGCTTTGAAGGCCCAGAAGAAGTAGTTGAGTTCCTAGAATATCTAACAAACAGCTTAAAATACTGTGGAATCTCAGAAGCAGATATGAAAAAAGGCCAAATAAGATGCGACGTAAACGTTAACCTTAAAAATGAAGAAGGAAAGTATGTTACACCAAAAGTTGAAATTAAAAATATTAACTCCTTTGGTAATGTTGCAAATGCAATTAAGTATGAAACATATAGACAAACAAAAGCTTTAGAAGAAGGCTTAACCGATGAATTATGTCAAGAAACAAGAAGATATGATGAAACAACTAATACCACAATTCGTATGCGTAAAAAAGAAGGAAGTATCGACTACAAATATTTTGTTGAACCTAATATTCCAAGAATTAAAATAGAACCAGCTTGGTTAGATGAAATCAAAAATGAAATCCCATCTTTACCAAACGAAAGATTAAAAACATATATGGAAAAATATGGCTTAAGTGAATACGACGGCAAAATTCTTGTTCGTAATAAAGATATTTCTGATTACTTTAATAAATGTCTTTTCTTAGGCATTAACCCTAAAACAGCATCTAACTGGATTAGTACTGAAATAATGTCTATCATTAATAAAGAAAGCATCAATATTAAAGATTTATTCTTAACTCCAGAAAGATTATTTCAAATAGTTAAAGCCATAGAAAGTAATACAATATCTTCAAAACAAGCTAAAGAACTATTTGTTCTTACCCTAAAAGAACAAGAAGAGCCAAATGCTTTAATTGAAAAATATGGTATGAAACAATTAGATAATGATGATGAATTAGAAACAATCATTAAAACAATTCTAGATAATAATGCACCTCAAATAGAAGCATACTGGAATGGAAAAACTAATATGTTCGACTATTTTGTTGGTCAAACTATGAAAGAAACAAGAGGTAAAGCAAATCCAGTGAAAGCTAAAGAAATCATTGCAAGAGAGCTAAATGCAAGAAAGTAACTTAATATTTGACACAAAGCAACCACAAAATGGTTGTTTTTTGCTTGTTGTTTAGTATAATTAAAGTTGAAGGAGAGTATTATGATCAAATTAAAAGACGTATCAAAATATTATTACAATAAAGGTCTTATAACATCTGGTATTACTAAAATAAATGCTGAATTTAATATTGGTGAATTTATCGTAATCACTGGAGAAAGCGGAAGCGGTAAATCAACTCTATTAAATGTTATATCAGGCCTAGACACCTATGAAGATGGTGAAATGTATATTGAAGGAAAAGAAACAAGTCACTATGGTGAAGAAGATTTCGAAAATTACCGTCAAAAATACATTAGTAACATCTTCCAAAACTTTAACCTAGTAGGAAGCTACACTGTCTATCAAAACATTGAACTAGTTATGCTAATTAATGGTTATACTAAGAAAGAAGCAAAACCTAAAATTTTAAAACTAATTAGTGAAGTAGAACTAACAAGATACAAAAACACTAAAGTATCAAAACTATCTGGTGGTCAAAAACAAAGAGTAGCTATTGCAAGAGCACTTGCCAAAAACACTCCAATTATCATCGCCGATGAACCAACAGGTAACCTAGATAAAAGAGCAGCAGAAAGCGTTCTTAAAACTCTAGCTGAAACTGCTAAAGACAAACTAGTCATCGTTGTAACCCATAACTATGAACAAGTAGAAAAATATGCAACCAGAAAAATAACTATGTTTGATGGAAAAATTCTCGAAGATAAAGTTATTGTAAAAACTGAAGCAGGAAAAATTGATGGTGCTTTAGAAAGTAAAAAGATGAGAGGCTTATCTAAACTTAGATTAGGAGTAAGAAATACATTTAACATAGTTCCTAAATTCTTATTACTTCTAACAGTATTCCTATTTATGTTTGCTGCTATTACAACTGAAATAGCTGGACTAAAAGAAAATAAATATGAAGAAGGGCGTGTCGGCTATAACTCATATTTAGAAAATAAAGACACAAACCGAATTATAATTAACAAAAGTGATAAATCACCATTTACCGATGATGATTATCAAAAATTAGAATCTCTAAATAATATCTCAAAGATTCAAAAAGAAGACTATTTAGAAGATTTAAATGCTAACCTATATTCAGAATACTACTATTTAAGCGGCAGAGTTATTAAAAGAACTGACACAACCCCAGATTTAGGTAGAACCATTGAAAACGACAATGAAATTGTTATTCAAATACATAAAGAAAACAATACGATAGGTGATCCAGAAAAGATTCTAAATAAAGATTTCATGTACGATTACCGAGATAGTGATGCTAAATTAAAAATTGTTGGTATCATCTATAATGATGATTTAGACTATGAAGCCATTATCGAAGTATCAGAAAACATGATTGATGAATTTGTTTTAGACTATATTGCCAATCATACATCACAAACGCTAACCGTTAATGGCACTGATACATACTGTAATCTAGCATATATCGATAATGTAGCAGACGGTTCTATTTATATTAATGAAAATTTAAATAATAATAATTATCCAATTAAAACAATAAGTTTATCTTTAAGTAATACATATGTTAATAAAACATTTGATTTAAAAGTAGACCATGTCTTAAATAAGAATAATGCTAAAAAGTTAACTGGTTATGCCTATGAAGATTATACTTGTTATTTAAGTAAAAACTTAATTAGAAATACATTAATGAATGATAAATATCAAACTAGTATTTTTGTTAAAGATGAAGTTAAAATAGATGATACAATAAAGGATTTAAAGAATTTAGGTTATAGTACTTATGCAGTTAAAGATATGCTTATTAATGAAAGTGCTACAATGACTTATATTTATAACATTATTAACTTAGTCTTAATGATAATTATTCTTGTCGTAATGTTCTTTATCTCATACTTAATCATTAAATTAATCTTAAAATCACGTAAAAATTATTATACAATTGTTAGAATTCTTGGTGGTAGTAAGAAAAATTGCAAGAGCATTCTAAAGATAGAATTATATACTATTTTAAATATAGCATTTATCATTATCATCGGACTAATTTATATGATTATAAATGGTATGATTGATATTTCTTTAAAAAATAGTTTAAAATTATTAAATTTAAGAGAATATGTTCTAATCTACATCTTGATATTTGCACTTACTTACTTAATAAGCGTTCGCTTTGGTAGATTCATCTTTAAAGAAAGTGCCATTAAAACTTATAACGAGGAGGAAGAGTAATGATAAAATTAGAAAAAGTAAATAAATATTACAATAAAGGTAAAAAAAATCAAATCCACGTTATAGATAACACAAGCCTAGAACTAGGTGAAAAAGGTTTAGTTGCTCTTTTAGGTCCATCAGGATGTGGTAAAACAACCCTATTAAATGTTATTGGTGGACTAGATAAAATTAAAAAAGGTAAGATTTATGTTAATGGTGAAAAGATAAGTACAAGAAGAGCTTATAAGGTAGACAAAATACGTAATTTAAATATTGGCTATATCTTTCAAGACTATAAATTAATTGATAATTTATCTGTATATGATAATGTAGCAATTGTACTTAAAATGATTGGTATTAAAGATAAAAATGAAATCAAAAAGAGAGTAGAGTACATTTTAAATAGTCTTAATATCTACCGTTTTAAATCAAGGCCAGCATCAATGCTTTCTGGTGGTCAAAGACAAAGAGTAGGTATTGCTAGAGCTTTAGTAAAAGATCCAGACATTATCTTAGCAGATGAACCGACTGGTAATTTAGATTCTAAAAATTCTTTAGAGATTATGAATATCATTAAAGCTATCTCTAAAAATAGATTAGTTATTTTAGTAACTCATGAAACAGATCTTGCTCACTTCTATGCAGATCGTATTATCGAAATTGAAGATGGTAAGATTGAAAAAGATTATAAAAATGATAATAATACAGGCTTAGATTATCGTATTGAAAATAACATTTATCTAAAAGATTTAAATCATCAAAAAGTAAATAGCAAAAATTTAAATTTACAAATTTATGAAAATAAAGAAACTAATTTAAATATTACTTTAGTAGTTCAAAATGGTAATATCTATATCAAAAATGAAGGAACTGAAAAAGTAGAAGTTATTGGTCCAGACTCTAATATTGAACTTATTGATGATCATTATAAAACAATAGCTAAAGAAGATGCTGAAAAATATAACTTTGATTTTCAAAATATTATTAGTAAAGATTTTAAGAAGAAATATTCTAGTATCTTTAATCCTATAACCTTTATTAAAAATGGTTTTAAGAAAATTATTAATTATAAACCACTTAAGAAGTTTTTGCTTCTTGGATATATGGCTGCTGCAATGTTTATCTTATTTAGTGTAAGCCGTATCGCAGCAACCCTTGTAGTAAAAGATGAAGACTTTATTAAATATAATGATACATATATTCAAATTAGTGCTAGTAAACTAACTGTAGATGATTATAATAAGTTAACTAATATAGATAATATTAATTATGCTATGCCAGGTAACTCCCTAGTAAGTTTACCTATGGAATATAATAATTTACTTCAAACTACTGGTACTAGAGAATATATTGGTGGCTCACTTGCTAGTGTTAAACTACTTAAAAATGAAGATATTTTATATGGTAAGATGCCAGTAAATAAGAACGAAATAGCAATAAGTAAAACAGTAGCAGAGAAAGTTATTGGTAACGGTTATGCTAAAGAAGCTGGAGTAAATACAATTGAAGGCTTTATTGGTAAAATTATTAAATTAGATTACTCTAATGATATGATTATAACTGGGATTGTAGATACAGCTAATCCATCAGTTTATGCCTTTGAAGAAGAGTTTACTAATATTTTATATAATAATACTTTAAATGAGGATAAAGCTTTAGAGCTTGCAAATATGGGAAGTGTAGAATACACCCTAAAAGAAGGTAAGAATCCAGAAAATGCTTATGAAATAATGGTACCTTATAGTCAAAGATATGCTTATCCATTAAATGAAAAAGTAGATGAAAAAATTAATGATAAGAAGTTAAAAGTTGTTGGTTATTACTTATCTAGTAAGACAGAAAAATATATTACTAATGAAGAAACAATGAAGATGCAGCTTATTAATAACTCTCGAAGTATTACAATTAGTTCTAATAATAAAACAGCTGTAATAGATGAGTTAAAGAGTAAAGAAATAAGTGCCCAAGATACTTATGAAATAGCTAAAAATGAATATGTTAAAGATAATGAAAAAGCAACAAATGCTATCTTAATATTTGCAGCAGTAATCATTATAATATCTTTAATTGAAGTATTCTTAATGATTCGTTCATCATTCTTATCTAGAATTAAAGAAATTGGTATTTATAGAGCTATTGGTGTTAAGAAAAGAGATATTTATAAGATGTTCTTAGGTGAGATTCTAGCAATATCATTAACGGCATCTTTAGGCGGTATCATCTTAATGAGTTATGTCCTATATAATATTACAAAGATTAAATATTTAACAGATTTCTGCATTTTAAACCCATTAACAGTAGGTATATCTACCATTATATGCTTTGCGTTTAATATTATTGTTGGCTTAATTCCTGTAGCAAACACTATGCGTAAACGTCCTGCAGAAATCTTATCAAGAAAAGACATTTAATGTCTTTTTTCTTGAAGTAGAGTCAAATAAATGATAATATTAATATAGAAAAGAGGTTAGAAATGAAAAATACAATTATCGGGGTTTTGATTGGTCTATTATGTAGCACACTTATTTTTACTGGATTATATTTAACAAACATAATAACGTTTAGTAAGCAAAATAATACAGATACAGTAGATAAAATAAATTCAGACGATACATCATTAAAATACCAAGAATATCTAAAAAATAAGAAAGAAAATCTAAAAGAAATATTAACAACTGTAGAAGACAGTGAATATTCAGTATCAGGTAATAGTATGCTTCATGAAGAAGATTTTGAAATATCATTAACGTCAGAACTAAAATTAATACTTAACATTGAATCACTAGAAAAATATAACAACTATACAATTGATAATAATGTAATTGACTTCTTTCTAGTTTCTGTAGGAAATGGTGGATTTAAATATATTTATTATTTAACAGAAAATGGTACTTTAAAAAGTCTTTGTATTGATACAATTTGGGAAAATGAATTTGAAATTAAAACATTAGAGGAAAAAAATGTTATATCTGTAAAAGAAATTTTAGGGAATAATGCTCATCTAGCAGTTATAACAGATATCAATGGTGAAACAAAAATTATAGAGGATTAATCCTCTTTTTATGTTGAAGTAAAATTAAATAAATGATAATATTAAATAAGAAAGTAGGGATAAAGTGAAACATATAATGCCAGTTAAAGAAGATATAGATCCTACACTAAAAGCATACTTCAAAGTTGGAGAAGAAATCATGCCTCCATCAGTAGAAGAACTATATGTTAAATTAGCAAACCTAGTAAGTGATTACTTTGAGTACTACAGCATGTTAAATAAAAAACAGATTGACTATGATAGTAGTTTCAACATAATAACAAGTTACAGCACTAAAATTCTAACTCTAAAATCCAAAATTCTTGTCTTAGAAGAACAAATCAAAGCACTTGTAAAAGGTCAAATGACCAGTGATGACGTATATCAGCTACACAGAATTACATCACAATTATATCCTTTGAAACGTAATTTAGAAGGCATCAAAAGACAAGATAATAATAATAAAAGAGTAATAAATAATAAAAATGACGAAATAAGTTCTATTCACTATATTTTAACAAACATTATCAAAGCAATTAGAGATATCCTTAAAGAAATATTAGACTTAGATATAAATAGTGTAAGAAGGTTAGATCGCATTATAATGACCAAAAAGCACGTTACTGAAATAAACGATATATTTGGTGAAAGTGCTGATGATTATGCTAGAATCTTTACTAGCTACATGCAAGCAGTAACTAGTGCCAAACTTACATCATTTAAATTCATAGAAAGTATCGCTGAAAAAATAATTTCTTTATACAATCATAATGTTTTAGGTGATGGCTTTAGTGCTGACGAACTTAACAAATATAAAATAGCTGATTATCTTCTGACATCAGCATCAGAAGATGTTCTTATTAGTAGTCCAGAACCCAGCGATATCGATAAATTGCAATCCGAAGACATTCCTATACTTAACGAAAGCACTAAGTACTTAAGTAGTGGTCTTGTCAATCCAGAATTAATTGAAAGATATAAAACAGTAGTTATCGGTCACAATAACAGAATGCTTTTAAAATCACTTGAAACTGCAGTAGTGAAAGATTTTAAATATTAAAATTAAAGGAAACAACTAGATTTCCTTTTTTTAGTGTGTTATACTAATTTTATAGTAAAGAGGTTGGTTAGAATGTTTGGAAAAATAAAATATATCAGTGATAATACTGCCGTAGTAGAAATTAATAAAGATGGTAACCTAGTAAGCAATTTAATGAACTTACACGTTGTATTTGAATCAAACGGAGATAAACTTCTAGGTGAAGTTAAAAACGTAGATGAAAACACTGTAAAAATTGAACTATTAGGTGAATTTGTCGGAACACGTTTTATCGCAGGTACCATTAAAAAACCTACACTAACAAGTACATTGCGAGTAATAAACGAAGAAGAATTAGACGTTATTATGGGTAAAGCAGACGATAACTCATTATACATAGGTAAAAGTCCAATCTATAAAGACAGAAGCATCTATGCTAACATAAACGACTTATTTTCAAACCACCTAGCAATTTTTGGTAACTCTGGTTCAGGTAAATCTTGCTCAGTATCAAGAATCGTTCAAAATATATTCCTAAACCAGAACTTTCTAGCTCAAAATGCAAACCTATTCATTTTTGATGCATATGGTGAATATAAAAATGCCTTTAGAGAAATTGGCAAAATAAACCCAGCATATCAATACAAATTCTTAACAACAAACCCAACGGAAGAAAGTGATATGTTATTTCAATTACCAGTTTTCCTATTTACAAACGATGACGTTGCACTATTATTAAATGCAGATAACCATGCACAGCTTACAATCATAGAGCGTATGATGAAACTTGCAAAACTATTCAGTCGTAATGATGCTGCAACCGAAAAATTAAAAAATCACCTAATCGCTAAGGCTATCCAAGCAGTTTTGTTTAGTAATCAAAATGCATCTGGAAAAAAGAATGATATCTTTACAATTATCTCATCTTGCCAAACTCCAGCATTTAATATGAATACAGAAATTCAAGGAATCGGTTACACAAGAAGATTTAGTGAATGCTTCAAAATCGATAGTAAAGGTGAGTTCGGTGAAAGCGTTTTAATTAATGAATATATCGCTAAAAATCTTAACGAAGAATTAGAAAACAGCATCGAAGTACCAACAAATGCATTCTTCTCTTTAAAAGATATGGAAAAAGCTCTAGAATTTACACTAATTGGTGAAGGATTCCTAAATAATAGATTAATGCAAGACTCAGCAATCATTTTAAAAGTAAGATTACACTCAATTATTAATAGCCGTAACGCATTATATTTTGATATCAAACAGTACATTACATTAGAACAATATATTTCAAGTCTTATCGTACTAAATCATAAACGTAGTCAAATAATTAATATAAACTTAGAAGATGTCGATGATAATCTAGCTAAAGTTATCGTAAAAATCGTAAGTAAAATGATCTTTGACTTCTCAAAATCACGTAAAGTAAGAGCTTCAATCCCATTCCATCTAATAATTGAAGAAGCCCACAGATATGTTGTAGCAGACAATGATAAATTCTTACTTGGATATAATATCTTCGAACGTATTGCTAAAGAAGGTCGTAAATATGGTGTCCTAATTGACCTTATTAGCCAAAGACCAGTTGATATTTCTGAAACAGTTGTTGCTCAGATGAGTAACTTCCTAGTACTAAAAATGACCCATCCAAAAGACCTAGAATATATTGAAAAAATGCTACCAAACGTATCAAGTGATATCATCGAAAAACTAAACTCATTACAATCAGGAACCTTAGTATCATTCGGTAATGCCTTCAAAATACCATTACTAATCAAAATGGATTTACCAAACCCATTACCATACTCTAGTAACTGTGACGTTATTGCTAGATGGAAAGGAAATAACTAATTATAGTTAAAAATGATATGAAGAAAAACATAGAAATGAATAAGGAAGTAGAAGACGCATTAGAAATTTTAAATGGGCTTTTAAATAATTATAATGATTTCTTTGTAAATGAAAGCAAAATAATACCCGATGACATAAAAGAAACTTATCTAAACATAGCAAATGCTTTTATTAAAGACTTAACAGAAGCTGATTTAAAAAAATACAGTAAGCTATTAAATTATGATGAACTCCAAACAAAATATCAAACTCTAAAAACTAATTTAAAAGAAGCAGAAGTTAAAATCAAAGAACATAATGAAAGAGCTGAAAATTTAAAACAAGAAAAATTAATAAAAGATATAGGGCAAATTCAAAGCGATGAAAGCATCGAAAAAGATATCGTAACTCTAAACGACGAAGAGCTTGCCCTATATGCTAAAAATGAAGATAAACTTAAATATATCAAAGATAAAATTAACTTTGTAATCAAAGAAAAAAATGTCAAAGAAAACGAAATACTAATACTTACATACACTAACAAAGACGTTAAAAATTATAAAACAACACTAACTGAATATCCAAACATCAATATTTCCCCAATTAACAAATTTATAAGCAGTTTAACAAATAGTAATATTGCAAGTAAACCTTTAAATAAAGTAGTTGATGAAGAACTAAATAAACAGTTAAAAGACTCTAATTACCTTAAGAATCTTGTACTATATTTACTTCATTACCATCAAAATGCATTAACATCATTAAAATTTAAAACAAGAGAAGAATATAATGGATACCTAGAAGCATTAGATCTTAAAACTATTAAAGGAGAAAAATTAAATACTCCCGAGTTAATAAACGTTGCTAATTTCCTTACAGAAAACAAAATAAACTATCAAATTAAAACAGTTATAGATGAAAACAGTAATTATGACATTCTTAGTTTAGATAATAATATAGATATTATATACTTTGAAATCGACGAAAAAGGCACTCCACCAGAGTATATTAACAAAGACGAATATAGTGCTCTTATCAATAAAATACGAGCTAATTATGATAATTCTAACTCAAAATTAATCGAGTGTTATGCATACGAAAAGAATAACGGTTCTATTTTAAATAATATCTATTCTAAACTATTTGCTGTTGGCGTTAAATTTATTCCAGAAGAACCAGAAACTTTATTTGAATACCTAAAAAAAGCAAATCCAAACTTAATTAATGCTTTAAAAGAAACAATCCAAATAACTATTAAAGCTATAATTGAAGAAAATAAAGAACCTAAAGACTTTAATAAAACATTAAGTGAAAGAAAACTTGCCGAATTAATTACTCCAATATATGATAAATATGATAAAAATAATGATTTTGCTGAAATAACCCGCAAACTTGCAAACAATCTAAAAATCAGTGAAAACTATAAATTCTTAATCATTGATAACTTTGAAGAAATAAGCACAACCAAGCTAAATTTCGTGAAGAAATTAAAAGAAGTTACAAATGCTAATTTGCTAATTTTAGGTGATGACTGGCAAAGCATATATCTTAATAGTGGGACTAATCCAAAATATATCAAAAACATCAAAAAATATATGTCAAACATTAAAATCACAAATATCCCAGCTATTACAAATAATATTGAGCTTGCAAACATTTCCAAATTCATAATAAGCAAAACGCCAAACTATTACAATAAAAAAATTGAAGGAACATCAAGAAATGGCTCAGTTATTGGTATAATAAAAATAAATAGTCTTAAGGACATTAAACAAAAACTTGAAAATAAAATTAAAGATTTACCAAAAGAAAAGACCATTGCTCTAGTGGGCAGATACCCAGAAGATAATCCACATCTAACATTGCCAAATATCAAATTTATTTTAATGACCGATATTAAAAATGTCGAGTTTGATTATACATTCATAATAAACACTAAAAAAGGTCTATGTGAAATGCCAAACACGCTAATTAATAACAGTATTCTTCACGAAATCATAGAAACAGAAGAGCCGTTATATAATGAATACCGTATGCTTAACGTAGCAATTAAAAACACCAATGACAAAGTATATTTCATAATAGATAAAGAAAACACTTCAAAAATTATTTCTAGTATAATAAATGAGTTCGAAAGTGACATCATAAGTGAAGAAACTGAATGTCCATCATGTGGAAGTAAACTAATAATCAAACCAGAAGGTGAAGGAGAAATTCTATCTTGTACAAATACTGAGTGTACATACCAAAGACCACTAAACTAACTAATTTCGCATAAATACTTGAAATGAATAATAAATTGTGCTAAACTTGTTGGTAGTTAAAAAAGTTTTGATTAGGACATGGCATTATTCTTAATCTTATTAAGCGAAGTTATGATGGTGAAAGATAACTTAAGAAAGAGTATTTGTTACTACCTATGAACTGGTCTTGAAAAAGAACCCCGGCATTACTGCCGTTATCCAAATAAAGATAAAAATGGATGGTACCGTGTTTATGCACTCCTGCTAAAAAGGCAGGAGTTTTTTTTAACTAAGAAGGAGGATATTATGATAAATATTAAAGAAAATGAAGAACTTCACGTATTAAACCATAGCTGTGCTCATCTTTTAGCACAAGCTGTAAAACACCTATACCCAAATGCTAAATTTTGGGTAGGACCTGTAATAGACGAAGGATTCTATTACGACATCGACTTAGGAGACATCACTTTAACCAATGATGACCTACCAAAAATCGAAAAAGAAATGAAAAAAATAAGTAAAGATGGCAAAAGAATCGTTCGTGAAGAAATCACAAAAGAAGAAGCACTAGAAAAATTTAAAGATGACCCATACAAGATTGATTTAATTAGTCGTATGGACGAAGAAAACACTATAATTTCTATGTATACTCAAGGTGACTTCACTGACCTATGTCGTGGACCACACGTAGCTACTGTCAAAGAACTTAAACATTTTAAACTTCTAAAAGTAAGCGGTGCATACTGGAAAGGTGACGCTAAAAACAAAATGCTTCAAAGAATCTACGGTGTATGCTTTACTAACGAAGAAGATTTAAATAACTGCCTAGCTGAAATAGAAGAAGCTAAACAAAGAGATCATCGTAAAATAGGTAAAGATTTAGAAATATTCATGACAGATGAACTAGTTGGTGCAGGTATGCCATTATGGCTTCCAAACGGAGCTATCATCAGAAAACAACTAGAAAACTATATCTATGATAAAGAGCAAAAACTAGGATATAATCACGTATACACTCCATGTGTAGGTACTGTTAATCTATACAAAACTAGTGGACACTGGGATCACTACAAAGAAAATATGTTCCCAATGATGAAAGTTGATGACGAAGAATTCGTTTTAAGACCAATGAACTGTCCACACCATATGTTAGTTTATAAAAACAAACTACACTCATATAGAGACTTACCAATTAGAATTGGTGAATTTGCAACTGATTTCAGATACGAAGCAAGTGGTGCAGTAAAAGGGCTTGAAAGAGTTAGATGCATGTGTCAAAACGATGCCCATCTATTTGTAACTCCAGAACAAATTGGTGATGAATTTAAAAAAGTTGTAAGTCTAATCCTAGACGTATATAAAGATTTCGGTATCAAAAACTACAAATTTAGATTGTCTCTAAGAGATAAAGAAGACAAAGAAAAATATTTTGACGATGACCAAATGTGGGATATGGCAGAAAATAAGCTAAGAGAAGTACTTAACGAATTAGGTGTAGAATACTTCGAAGCTAAAGGAGAAGCCGCCTTCTATGGTCCTAAATTAGACGTTGAAGTTAAACCAGCTGTTGGTCCAGAAGTAACTCTATCAACTTGTCAATTAGACTTCTTACTTCCTAGAAGATTTGATTTATCATACATCGATAATAAAGGTGAAAAACAAATTCCAGTAGTTCTTCACAGAGCTATCTTCGGAACATTTGATAGATTTACTGCATTTATTATTGAAGAAACAAAAGGTGCATTCCCACTATGGCTTGCTCCACAACAAATCAATATTATCCCAGTAAATCCTGAATTACATCTAGAATACGCAGATAAAATATGTAAACTATTAAAAGATAATAATGTAAGAGTAGAGGTAGACGATCGTAACGAAAAAATAGGGTACAAAATGAGAGAAAGTCAAACAAAGAAAATCCCTCTAACGCTTGTTCTTGGTGATAATGAAAAAGATGGTAATCAAATAAGCTACAGAGAATATGGTAAACAAGAAACTATAACTTGCTCTATAGATGAATTTGTAGGTAGAGTTAACGAATGCATTAAAAACAAAGAACAAAACCTATAAAATATGTCAAAAAAACAAAAATAACTTTAAATAATATAATATTAATGATATAATTAAAGTACCTAGAAGATGGTCAAATATAAAACCGACTAATGGTGAATATAGGGAATCTAATTAGCAGTGGTGTAGAAAACTAGCATGCCTAGGATCCTAAAGCTGTCTATGTGATGCCCACCTTGCGTGCGCGCGGGTTTTTATCACTGCGGCTATCCTCTAGGTTTTTATTATAATTAAAAAGGAGAATATATGTTCGAAAGATTAATAACTTTAATAAATGAAGATAACTTAAACAAACTAAAAAAAGCAAATATCCTAATCGTCGGACTAGGCGGAGTAGGGGGATATGCCTTAGAAACTCTAGTAAGATCTGGCATTCATAATTTAACAATTGTTGATGGCGACGTAGTAGAACTTAGCAATCTAAATAGACAAATAATTTCTAAACAAAGTGTTATTGGCAAACCCAAAGCATTAGTAGCTAAAGAAAGAGCCCTAGAAATTAGTCCAGAAATCAATTTAAAAGTTATTAATGAATTCATCACAAACGATAATTTCTCCTTACTAAACATAGACTCATACGACTATGTAATAGATGCCTGTGACGATTTGAATTTAAAAATGTTACTCATTAAAAACGCTGATAAATATAAACTAATCTCATCAATGGGAACAGCAAACAAAATGGATATGACTAAGTTTAAAATCACAACAATAGATAAAACATCATACGACCCACTAGCTAAAATAATCCGTAAAAAGATTAAAGACGAAAAAATAAAAACAAAATTTAAAGTTGTATCAAGTGATGAAAAAGTGATAAAAAACGGTACCAAACTAGGCACCATCGCTTATATGCCAGCTACATCAGGTTTACTTTGTGCTTCATATGTTATTAACGATATAATAAAAACAATCTCTAATTAACTGAGATTGTTTTTTAATCTTTATTAATTAAAAATGAAGCTAGCTTCTCCGGATCATCATTATTCATAACAATATCATAAATCAAATCTACTACAGGCATTTTTATTTTCTTTCTATTAAGTAGGGTATAAATACTCTTTAATGTATAATACCCCTCAACAGTAGTAGTCTCTAAATACTTATTAGCTCCTTCAAAATCTTTCTTACCCAAAAGAATACCATAAGAATAATTTCTACTCTTAACACTAGTACAAGTAAGAAGTAAATCTCCAATACCAGCAAAACTAAGTATTGTTTTCTTTCTACCACCTAAAACCTTTATAAGCCATTTAATATCATGCATAGACTCAACTATTAAAAAACTTCTAGTTGATTCATTATAACCAAGGCCAGTAATAATTCCCGCAGCTACAGCAATAACATTTTTTATTGACCCACAAAGTTCAACGCCAATCATATCAGTACTTTTTCTTAACTTAACACTATTACTTGATAAGCTATTAATAATCATTTTGCTTGTATATCTATTAGATGCAGCTAAACTAAATCCAATCGGTTCTCCATTTGCTAAATCAACTGCAAAACTAGGGCCTGATATTACTGCATAATTATTACTACTAGAGTTCTTCTTAAATACCTCATGAACAAACTCACAACTTCCTTGCTCAATACCTTTACTACCAATACAATAAGCAGCATCTTTTCTAGCGTACTTATCAATCTTTCTCGTAACATCTCCAATATATTTAGCACTAGTCATTAAATAAATAACATCAGCATCACTAACAGCATCTTTAATACTATCAGTAAATTTCATTTCTTTAGGTATTTTTATTCCAGGAATTATTACTTTACCATCAAGAATTTCTTTCATCTTATCATTACTGCTACACCAAACAGTAACATCATTGCCATTTTTAAGCAAATTAAGGGCTATAGCAAAGCCAAAAGCTCCAGAACCTATAACTACACATCTCATTACTTTTTCATCTCCTCATTGACCTTATTTAGGCCATTTTCATATTTATTAAAATGTGGACTATAAAACTTTGTATTAACCAAATTATCTGGTAAGTATTGCTGTTTAACATAATACTTCGGATAATCATGTGGATACTTATACTGAGGACTATTAGTTCTAATATGACTAGGAACCTTACCAGCTCCGCCTTTACGCACAACATTAATAGCTCTATCTAACGCAACATGTGCTGTATTACTCTTAGGAGATAAAGCCATCTCAGTTACAACAACACTTAACGGAATTCTTCCTTCAGGCATACCTAAAAGTCTAACTGCCTCAATCGCCGCATGCACTTTAGGTCCGATTCCTGGATTAGCAAGACCTATATCCTCATAAGCAATAACGCTCATTCTTCTAAAGATAATATCTAAATCTCCAGCTTCCAATAAAACAGCTAAATAATAAAGTGCAGCATCAACGTCACTACCACGAATAGACTTTTGAAATGCACTAATCGTATCATAATAACCTGAATCATTTTTATCAGCAAATAGGGGAGCTTTACCACTAACTGTACTAACAACATCCTTAGTAACTTTCTTATCACTAGTACTATAATAACAAACCTCTAAAAGATTAAGTGCACTTCTTAAATCACCATTAGAATAACTTGCAATAGTCCTAATAGTATCATCATCTATACTTATTCCATCTAACTTTTTAATCCCTTTATTAAGTCCAACAATAATATCATCAGTACTTAATGGCTTTAACTCAAATATCTGACACCTACTACGTATTGCTGGATTAATTGAATGATATGGATTAGAAGTAGTAAGCCCAATAACTGTAATAAGGCCACTTTCTAAATAAGGAAGTAAAATATCTTGTTTATCTTTATTCATTCTATGAATCTCATCAATAACTAGAATCATTGACCCATTCATTTTAGCTTCCTCAATAACAATATCAAAATCTTCCTTCTTATTAACTACTGCATTAAGATTTCTATGTACCATATTAAGTTCATGAACAATTGCACTAGCAATACTTGTCTTTCCAGTCCCTGGAGGACCATATAAAATCATTGAAAAAAGAACCTTATTATGCACAAGATTACTAATAACTTTTCCATCACCAACAAGATGACTCTGCCCAATAACATCACTTAATTTTTCTGGCCTTAATATATTAGCAAGTAGTTCCATAAGTTTTTCCTCCAACTAATATTATATATTATATTTGAAAAAAACTAAAGACAAATGTATAATTAAATTGTGATGATAAATGAATGAAAATCTAGAAAATTACCGTAATTATTTAAAGTACGAACGCAACTACAGTGATAACACTGTTAATGCCTATATAAACGATCTTACTAAATATGAAGAATACCTTAAAAAAGACATTTTAAAGTCATCTGCAGATGATTTAGAAAAATACTTAAAACATATTAAAAACTTGCAAAGCACAACTATTGCTCATAAAATAACATCAATAAAATCTTACTTTAATTACAACATAAAAAGAGGCATCGTCAAAAACAACCCAGCAAATAAAGTTTCAAGACCCAAACTAGCTAAACACTTACCCGACTACTTAACAGAAGAAGAAACAAATAAACTTTTAGATGTCGAAATTAAATCACCATACGATTTTCGTAATAAAACCATCCTAGAACTTCTATATTCATCTGGTATTAGAATAAGTGAACTGGTAAACATTAAAACCCCAAATTATGACAGTGAAGAATGTATAATAAGAATAATGGGGAAAGGTAGTAAAGAAAGAATTATCCCCCTAGGTGACTACGCTATAAACATTATAAACGAATATATGGAAAACTATAGACCTCTAATAAATAAGAAACACACAGATTATATCTTTATAAATAACAGAGGAGATAAAATAAGTAGGCAATTCATCTTCAAAGTAATCAAAAAAGAAGCCCTGAAAAAAGGTATAAAGAAAGACATCTCTCCTCATACCTTAAGACACACATTTGCAACTCATTTATTAAAAAATGGTGCTGACCTAAGAATCATTCAAGAACTTCTAGGCCATGAAAATATAAGTACCACTCAAATTTATACACACGTGACTAATAATAAATTAAAAAGTGATTACAACGCATACTTTCCTAAAGATTAACGTGCGTTGTTTTCATTATGACATCCAGAATTTTTACATCTAGAGTTATTTTTTGCAGATTCTCTAGCAGAATTTCTAGACTTAGCATTATTTTTATTTTTCATATCATACCTCCTACAATTATTATGTCCTAAAATAGTTTTATAATTCACTTAATAAATGGAAAATAATGGTACAAAAAACATATAATTAATCATGAAAGAAATATTAATACCATTTATAATATCTTTAATAGCTGGCTTATCTACACTAATAGGTTATCTTTTTATTTATATCAAGCCATCAAAAACAAGCAATTTCATTGGTTCATCACTAGCATTCTCAATGACCATAATGATGATTATCTCCATAACAGATTTAATCCCAGAAGGCTTCTTTTATCTAAAAAAAGAATATAATATAAGTCTTGCAATTATATCTTTAATATTAACCATGATTACCGGCTATATACTTAATAAATTAATTAGTAATAAAATAAATAAAAGTAAGAAAGAGAAGGGAAGTTTATACAAATTAGGCATTCTCTCTATGATAGCTTTAATGCTTCATAATCTTCCTGAAGGAATCCTAACATTTCTAAGCTCTAGTATCAATATTAAAATAGGTTTAAAATATAGTCTTGCTATTATGTTACATAACATCCCAGAAGGCATCGCAATCGCAATTCCAATTTATTATAGTACTAGATCAAAAACAAAAGCTTTAACTAATACTCTTATAAGCGGACTATCTGAACCACTAGGAGCAATACTAGCATATATATTCTTATATAAATATATGTCAAATACTCTAATAAGTATCATTCTTCTATTAACGGCAAGTATAATGATTAGTATATCAATTAACGACATCTTTAAAGAAACAGAAAAATATAATAAATCATCAGTTATCAAAGGAATCATCCTAGGAATTATTATTGGTTTTATAACTTTTATACTCACCTAGCCTCTATGTAAAGTAACTGTCTACATGCATAGAGAAGTAGAGGGGAAAAGTAGATAATAAGTCATAAAGCAAGAATAAGAACAAACGTATGTAGCATAATAAAATATAACAAATAATATAAATATTAAATTATAATTTATAATTCATAATAATATTAAATCAAAAGTTAAAAAGTAAATATAAACTAATAAATAGATAATAATAAATAATTAAGTGCAATAAAAAATAACTCATCAAAAGTTATTAATACAATTATAAGAGACAATTAAATTTATAAATTAATAAGTAAATTATTCTCTTTTTAATTAAAATATAAGAGTTAACATAACATACATTATAGGAAGTTACATTTAATCTTAAAAAAGCTTATAAATTGTATGTCTTAAT
>JAUNFK010000016.1:27835-29358 GCA_030525085.1 bacterium | reverse complement strand
AATAAAACAACTTTCAAAGTTTTGCCCTAATTTATGTCCATGAACATGGTTATCAAATGGTTCTAAATGAACACCTTTCTTACATTCTTCAGCAAGTACTGGAGACAAACCAAACCAGTTATAATTAAGGGTAAAATTATTATCTTCACTATTCTTTTTAGAATCCCATGTTGGATCAAACTCTAATACTCCATGATAATTATATTTATTATCATTAATATAACTAATAACTGTTGAATGCCCACTATTTTCTTTTTCAGTATTTCTATATCCTTTTACTTCAGTTTCTATACCAAGCATATTAGCAACTACCGCAAAAATATTTGCATAACCTAAACAAACAATACTTTCACCATCAATAACCTTTGTTAATGAAGCTGAATTTTCATATACATCATCTTCACTATATACTCTAGTTTTTAAATAATCATACAAAAACATTAATTTTTCAAGTGGGGACAAGTTTTTATCATTAAGTGAATCTCTCAAATTCATTGCTATATCTAGAGCATTTCTCATTTCACTCATCGAAGCACTATTAACATTATAACTACTCTCTATAATAGGTTCATTTAAACATTCAAAATGACAAATTTTATATACTTTATCTAAGCTAATATTATTAGTAGATAGTTTTAATTTATATGGACAAGTTTTCAAAAACCTTGCTAAATCATCTAAATTTGTAGACTCGCTTAACTCTAACTTAATACCATCAAAATAACTAAGAGTTTCAATCTTTGGCATGTATCTTACCGCAATAATTGAATCAATAATATCCTCATTACCTGGCATAAGTTCAAGCATAACCTGCTCACCATCTATAAAATCAGCACGAAGCTTTTCATCATTTAATACACCTAATATATTCGAAAATGAGGTTACATTAATATTTATACCATCATGATAATAAACAAATGAATTAACACCTTCACCATTACTAACTACTAGCTCCATCCTATTCACCTATTATAATCATACAAAAATATATAATAAAAAGCAATCAAAAAAAATACCAGCTATCGATATTTTTTTCACATTTTTAAACAGCATTATTTTTTCGTTCCACAACAGTTTTTAAGGTCTTAACTAGCTCAAGCCTTTTCTTATCATACTCTAGCTTTTTAGGCTCTTCTTTTGGTATACTCCTAAATTCTCTTAAGCTAGCTACATTAGAATATTCATCTCTATCATTAAATAAAATATATGCAATAAAATTATTTCTAGTTTCTCTTCTTCTTGAAATCTTTACGACATCATCAAAATCAAGTTGATAATTATCATCAAAAACAAACCTGCTTCTTCTTACAAAATATAAAAGTCTTAAAAATTCATCATAACCTAAATTATTTTCAAATAATTTTAAATAAGTTAAATGCAAAAGATCAATATCCTTCTTTTCAATATTATCTTTAGAAGCTATATTTTGTAAAAGTAACATTCCCGGAACATATCCAAGTTTAGAAAATTCTTCACCAACTTTTTCAAATAAAGTAACAAAAAATCCTTTGTTTAAGCTAGAA
>JAUNFK010000016.1:0-27825 GCA_030525085.1 bacterium | reverse complement strand
GCACTTTCACCAGACTTTAATAACTCCGTGCAATTATAAAAATATCTAAAAAGTTTTCCACCGCTTTTACTCATTCCTAATGGAACTAACCTATCAGGCTTCTTACATTTTTCACTAAACACTGGAGAAAGTCCAAACCAATAGTACTTTGATACATATCCAACATCATTTTCATTTTTCTTAGAATCCCAAGTTGGATCAAACTCTAGTACACTATGAAAATTATACTTACTATCATTTACATAACTAATAGCTGTAGCATGTCCACCATTTCTATTACCATAAATCTTAACATCAGAAGGTATATCAATTAGATTAGCTATGGCACTAAATAAATTAGCATAACCCAAAC
Organism: bacterium; assembly: GCA_030525085.1. Lineage (GTDB taxonomy): Bacteria > Bacillota_I > Bacilli_A > RF39 > UBA660 > CAG-533. The sequence continues at coordinate 27,473 of JAUNFK010000016.1, read as the reverse complement.
AAACAATACTATCACCAAGAGTAACCTTAGATAAAGATGCTGAATTTGAATAGTTCTCATCATCTTTATATATTCTTGTCTTTAAATAATCATATAAAAATAATAGTTTCTCTAAAGGACTTAACTTCCTATCGTCAAGTTTTCTGGCAAATTCAAAAACAACATCTAAAGAATCTTTCATTTCACTAGCACTTAAACATTCGGTATTATATATATTTTTTATTAAAGGCTCAACTAAATATCTACCACTACATAACTTACAAACAACATCTAAATCAATATTGTCTGTATCAATAATAACTTGATATGGAAAGTCCTTTAAAAACTCATAAACATTATCTATTGAAACATCTCTATTCAAACTTACTTTAATGCTCTCAAAACTACCGAAATCATCAAAATAAGGCATATCTTTAACAGCACAAATCTCATTAACAATATCTTCATCATAATCTGCATCTAATAATACTTGCTCACCCTCAATAAAATTATTACGAAGTTCACTACTGTTAATTACATCTTTAAGATTCTTTAACTCTCTAACTCTAATACATAAAGTATTATCCCTAAAAGAAAAATTATCGTCATTACCAAAACTAACTATTAATTTCATAACTCACCAAATTTCAATATAATTTTACTCCACTAAAAGCTTAAGGTCAACAACCATAAAAAAAGACCATCATGGGTCTCTTATTTCTTAGCTAATTTTTTAGGTTCAGGTTTTTCAATAGTATCAATTGCTTTATTTAAAACTTCAACTGTTTTCTTTCTAACATCATCTGCTGCTTTTTCTAGAACTGGAGTTCCTTTTTCAACAGCCATATTATATAATTCTTCAGCTTTAATTTGAATCATTTTAGCTTTTTCTTTAACTACAGAAGCAACCTTTTCTTGATCTAAATCAGCAAGTTCTTTCTTTAATTCTTTAATCTTTTTTTCTAATGATTTTTTAACATCATCATATTCTAGTTCTTTAACCTTATCCCAAAGTTCGTTAATCTTAATAGTTAACTCCTTTCTAGTTTCAGAACCTTTCTTAGGTGCAAATAAAATTCCAAGTCCAGCACCAATTGCTAAACCAGTTAATAAACTGCATCCTTTTCCACTATTTTTACTCATAAAAATCATCCTCATCCTTTCTTCTTTTTAGTCCAGTAACTTTATTTATTAGAGTCACTACTCCTTGAGTCATTTTTCCACCTAGATAAGCCATTTTATTTGATACACCATCAACTATATTAAAGATTGTATCAAGTGTTGCTACCTTCTTAGAAACATCATCCAAAATAGCATTTGTCTTATCTATAGTAATTATAAGTTTAATTCCTAAAATAATACCTATAACAAGTAAAATAATAAGTAATAAATAAATAATTACTGGTAACGCTGCTGTTAATCCTTCCATTACTCTTCCTCCTCACTTTCTCCATTTTTTTCTTCATACATTGAATCGATTAAATTAAATAAATCGTTTTCAAGTGTATCTTCCTTAGTTTCTTTAACAGGTGCTTCAGGAATTACAGGTTCATCCTTTTCCTCTATAACCTCAGCATCTATTTTTTTATCTTCATCTTTAGAAGTTAAAATCTCATCTAAACTTTTTAAAGGTTCAGTAAATTCATCTTCCTCTACTTCAATCTTAGTAGCTTCTTTACTTACCTTTTTCTTCTTTTCTTCAATACCATAAGCTTTTTTTCTAACAGTATCTAAATCTGGAGTTTTAACACCCATATCAGTTTTTACAATAACATCATCTTTAGTATAATTTTGATCTAATATTCCGTAAACAGGTGAAATAATTGGTGTAGGTTTAAAAGGTTTACTAGGTTCCTTCTTACGAGGCTCCTCCTTTAAAAACTTACTATAATCCATTCTTCTATCATCTTTTTTAGTCTCTACTGGAGCACTTCTTCTAGGTGTATAGTCAAAATCAAAATCATCTCTAACTTCTCTTACTCTAGTTCTAGGTTTTTCCTCTTCAAAATCATCTAACGGAAAATTAAAATTACTACTTCTAGTAGGAACAAGTTCCTCTTTAGGCATCTTAACTTCCTTAATTGGATTAACCTCCCTCTTAGGTGCTTCTTCTCTAACTGGTTTCTTTTCTTCTTTAGTTATTACTGGTATCTCTTCTTCTTCAACATCAAAGAGTACATCTTTTAATTTCTTAAAAACACTCATTTTATCACTCCTTATTTAATCACATCTAAATCCGGAACTTTATCGTCACCTTCATAATTACCATATTCTTTATATACTTCTAAGAAATTACTATCACTAGCATCATCATCAAACACACTAAATGTTTCTTCAGAAGAAGTAACCTCATCAATAGATAACAAATTTTTAACAATATCATCCGTATAAGTAATAGTAGTTAAAACAATCATCGCATTAGTAACACTTTTATTGATATCCTCTTTCTCTACTATCACTTCTATTTTAGCATAATTATACATAATTTCAATTAGATATTTATCATTTTTTTCATTTATTTCTAAATATCCCTTATCATCAAGTGTCATGCTTAAATAAGCATTTTCATTAACTTTATAATCAAGTTCTGTCTTTTTTAAATAACTAACTAAATCAACATATAAATAATATTTATACTTATCATCATTAAGTATTTCATTATATTTTTTAGATGAATTTACATTAAGTGCCTGTGGCAAATAATACTTATAACCAGTCCTATACTCATTATAACTATTTATCTTAGAACCTATTACTTCTTTTGTAATATCTTGAACACTAGCATTATTAATATTAGTGCATCCACAAAGTAATAAAATCATTATTAATAAAATATATTTCTTCATATAGTCTCCTAAATACATTATACCAGTTATTTATCATTTGGTAAACTTTTTATAACATCAGCATAATTTATTGTCTGACCTAAACTAATAAATTTATTCTCATATTCAGTTCTAACATTAGGAATATCACTATTGGTTAAATCTAAAGAAATCTTATTAAATTTATAACCATAATTATTAAACATCTCTAATGAATAAGCAAATAAACCCTTATTATCAGTCTTCTGAATAATATGAACATCACCTTTAGAAATCTTCTCATAAAGTGGTAAAAAAGTCTCACTAGTAAGTCTTCTTTTAGCATGTCTAGTCTTAGGCCAAGGATCACTAAAATTTAAATATATTGTGTTTACATTATGATCAAAATAATCACAAATATTCTTAGCATCAAAACACATAAACCTTAAATTATCTGGCATCTCATCAAGTTTTTGAACAGCTCTAACTAATACAGAAGGATACTTTTCGATTCCAATAAAATTAACATCTGGATTATTCCTAGCCATTCCAATAATAAAGTCACCCTTACCAGTACCTATTTCTATACATAATTTCTTATCATCATTAAAAGGATTAGCTTCTACAAGTAATCCACTATTTATCAAAATATTATTTGCATCTTTAACATTTCTTAATCTCATAAATCCTCCATTAAACTTTTATCCACTCTTACATATATTATTGTAGAGGTGAATTATGAAAAAAGACCGAAACTCATTTTTCCAAGAGTATGGCTTTAATAGTTATAATAACGGCTACCAACAAATGCCTAACATGAATACTCCAATGAATATGCCAATGAACACTCAAATGCAAGCAAACTCTTCATTCTATGCTGGACCAGTAGCTGGTGGCACAGAAGAACTAGATGCTAGAATCTCTAAGCTAGAAAGACAAGTATCAAGGCTAGAAACCAGAATTTCTAACTTAGAAAAAGGCACTACCACTACTCCTAGCGATTATAACTATTCAAGCAACATGTATATGCTTTAACTTTCCTTTATTTGAAACTTACCAAACGTAAGTTTTTTTATGATCTTATTTATCTCTTTAGTACCAAAAATATGTTGAGGTATCTTCATCCAAATACTTAAACCAATATAAATAAACGCACCAATAACCGCATCAACTACAATTAACTTAACACTGCTAGTACGACTATAAACATTAAATGGTAAGAAATTATTAAGTATTAGAAGAACTGCTGTCATAACTAAAGCAGGGACTAACGTCTTAAAGACTGTAATAAAAGTATCCTTATAATTAATCTTATGAACCCCATTAAATGCTTTAAGTCCAACATAAATAGAAACAGAATAACCTATAAATGATGCAATAACTGCTCCATAATAAGCTCCAATTCCAAAATGATTACAAATAATCATAAGAGGCATATCTAAAGCCGCATTAAACAAACATCCAAATATATTAGTTAAATACACAGCTTTAAACTTATTACAACTTTGTAACGCCGTAGAAATAACCAAACTAACATTACCAACAAGCGCATTAAACACCATTATCTTAAGAATATCTCCACCATAATGATTTATATTATAAAATACTGTCCATACAGGTGTAGCAAGTATTGATAACCCTATCGTCATTGGTAAACTTACATAAATAATAATCTGTAAGCTCTTATTAAGTTTCTCATTTAAATCTTTCCAGTTACTCGTCGCATGAGCAGAAACAATTGAAGGAATAAGTGTAACCGTCATTCCCATAGCAATTGAGTTAACTATCATACATATTTTACTTCCCCATGTACTAATAACACTCGTAATAAACTCAACATCATGTGCTGAATAACCCAAGTGGTCTAATACACGCAAAATAATAACCATATCCGTAAAACTATAAATACTACTAATTAAATTAAGTACGATAGCTGGCACTGCATATATAGCTATTTTCTTTATAATTTCCTTATTACTAATATCATCTCTTTCAAGTTTCTTATCTAAATCAAGAACCTTTTTATTTTTATTAATTTGTCTTTTTAAATAATAATAAGCAACCAATCCACCAAAGAAAGCACCACTAACCGCAATACCAATTGTAAGTGTTAAACTTCCATTTAATACTTTATAACATAAATAAGAACCCGCCAAAATAACAAATATTCTAACTACCTGTTCTATTAAATTTGCTGTTGATGATGGCCCAACATACTCATGTCCTTGTAAATACCCTTTAGCTACACTTAAATGTGGCACAATTAAAACCGCAAATGAGACGCATCTAATAACAAACGCTACATCAGCAATGGTATTACCACCTTGCAAATCACCTAAAATAAGTGTCCCTAATTCCTCAGCAAATACAAAAAGTAATACAAACGTTGCAAAAGAAAAATAACTAATAAATTTTCTACTTAATTTATAAGCTCTCGTCTTAGCTTCAATCTTCCCAGTCGCATTATACTCACTAATAAGTTTACTCATCGCACTAGGAATACCTGCTGAACTAATAGATAAAAATATTAAATAAATATTATAACCGTAACTATATAATGCGCCACCCTTTGAGCCTACTATAATATAAAAAGGCACAACATAAAGCATCCCTAATATCTTTACCAGAATTACGGACGCGGTCGCAATAAAAGTACCAGTTACAAAACTATTTTTTTTCATTACTATTCACTCAAATTTCTATAAATAATCATCGCAGTAAAACAATAAATCTGCTCTTCTCCAAACGCTGCTATTGACACACTATACTTAATATCAATAAGCTCTATATTAGTCTTAAGAAAAGCATTAACTGCTAGTTCCAAATCTTTTTCATGTGATTCATCAAAAACTTTAACTAACATTTCATCCTCCAATATACATGGTATCAAAATGAAATGTCAACAATTGTCAGTTTATACCTAAATCCATACAACAATTATACTCTATATTTACATTACTTGCACAATACTTTACATCTATTTGATAATATTCTTAACATATTCTAAAACTTCATCACTAATTAAACTAATATCCTTAAGTTTATCATCACTTACACAGCTAACTACTCCAAAATCATACCTTCTGCTTAAAAGATGATAAGTCATCTCAATATTATGATACTTAGGATCAGCTTCTTCGCCAACTAAAGGTCTATACTGATAAGGCAAGAACAAGAAAATAACTTTATCTGGTCTTGGCAAATCAAGTAAATTAAACTCAAGTTGCTCCATCCAAAATATCATATTAACTCTATCTTTAACATCCTCAAACTTACTAGCTTGATAAGCCATATTAGATTCAACATATCTATCAAGAACTACATGTACACCTTTATCTAATAATCCATTAATCTTCCCTATATTATTAACTCTATCAGCTGCATAATATAAAGATAATGCCTTTGGATCAACCTCTTCATCAAAATAACTATTACCATCCTTGTTTAAAATATGTTCATAAATTATCTTACCAGTAGGTGTATCATACATTGGAAAACGCATCTTAACAGCTTCTTCGCCCATCTCATTTAATCTTTTAACAAGTAAATCAGCCTGCGTCTCTTTTCCAGAACCTTCAGTTCCCTCAATAACAAGTAACTTACCTCTCATTTTTCTTCCTTCTTAAACATCTAGCACAAAGAGCTATATAATTATCATTACCAACTAAAATATCACCCTTCTTCTTACCATCATAGTAAGTATAAATCGCATCTCTATTACACTCATTACAAGAAGCATGAAGTATCTCTATCTCATCCGCAATTGAGAGTAATTGTGGCATAATCCCAAAAGGAGCTTGCTCACTAGTCATATTAAGTCCAGCAATATAAATATCTAAATCATCTATAACAGACAAATCTAATAAAATTTTTATATCACCCTTTAAAAAATTAGCTTCATCAATAAAAATTGTATTAATCTTATCTGTTATATAACTAGGAATATCCTTAATATCATCAACCAATATTGCATTAATCTCTTTCCCCTTACGCGTTTTAACCACACCATAATCTCTTGTATCCATTTTAGGTTTAAACAAAAGAATTCTACTCTTATGATATCTTTTATCATACTCATTAAGTAGAGCATCGCTCTTACCACTAAACATTGGACCTGTAAATACCTTTATCATGTTACCACCATCATAATTATATAATTTTTTAACTACCTATTCAATAAAATATAAAAAAAACTTCCATAAAGGAAGTTAATCTAATAAATGTCCACATTTAATGCAAGCTTTTACAGAAGAATTATTTGAATATCCACAATTAGGACACACCTTACTCTCACCCATTATCTCTTCTGCAATTGCATCACTACTAACCTTAGGAAGTTCAATTTCCCCAGTTGGCATTTCTGGATTACTAATCTTTTCTATTGAAATAGTATTTTCAAATTCTGGGCCATTAAATATTTCTTCAGGCTTTTTCTCTGGTTCACTAGGAACGTCACTCTTAAAAGCTGGCATTTCAAATATATTCTCATAACTGGCTTGATTATTATAAACAGGCTCAGCACTCTTTTCTTCAGTTCCAAAAATGTTATCTACGCCACTATTACTTTCTGGTGCGGCTGGTACATCTAATACTTCAGGTTCTGAAACAATAATATTTTGCGGAGCAGGTTCAGCAGCAATCTGTTCTTCTAAGCTAGGCGCCTCATTTAATTCATTACCCTTAACTACGGGTTCATCAACTGGTATATTAGCAATTGGATCTGGAGTCATCAAATTAAGTTCTCCGCCTTCATTAGGATCTTGACTCATTAAATCAAATCCAACATTACTATTATCGCTGCCATTATTAACAGTCGCTTTTCCAAAACCTAATATCATATAAAATATTGGTGTAAAAAATACTAAACCTAATCCAAAACCAGCACCTTTACCAAACTTACCAGCAAGTCTATAATTAGCAACTATTAAAGCAATAATATTAGCTACAGGTAATATAGAAAGCCATCCTGGAAGATCAACAGCCTTAAGTAAAATCCACTGACCATAAATAGGAACAATAACTCCCCAACCAGGTAATCCTAACTTTTTATAAATTTTAATATTAGCAACTAAAACAACTATTGATAAAACCAAAGCAATTAACCAAATTATTACAAATGCTCCACTAATAGCTACCATAGTGCTTGCTAACGCATTAGCGCCTTCATAAGCTTCATACTGACTCATACTAACAACCTCTTCCTACTATAATAAATTATAGCAAACAACAAAATAAATATCAATAAAAAAACTTGAATAGAATATATTCAAGTCTAATTAGTTTATAACATAAGGATCAGTGCTTGTTCCTGTTCCAGTAGCTGAAACAGAAGAATCAATTGCAATTGCCGGTCTAATTGCAGATTCAGAAACATAAACATAACTTGTGCCGGATGTTTCAGCAATAGAAGAAGAATTAACTCTAGCAGACCCTAGTAAACCAGAAGATAACTTACCAGGAGTTAATAACCACCAATATTCAGTAGCATTTTGATGTAAATATACAGTATTATTGGAAGTACTTGAATTTAACACAATACCAGCAAAAACAACTTCATCGAGTGTTAATAATCCGATTTTATATGTTAAATCTCCGTTACCATTTTTAGTATCATTTACTGTAAATTTAGAAAGTTTTCCACCATCATTATCATTTGGACATATTAAACTTGGATTTGCTGAACCATAAGTATTTCTATGACTTCCGCTATACTCTGTTTCAACAGTCGCAACACCAGTTCCAGAATAAGTACTCTTGTCATTACACCAAATTGCATCTGCTAATTTAGATTCATCAAATCCAGATTGTTTAGATAAAACATTAGTATACCAACTCTCTAAATTATTTAATATTACACTTTTATTATTATTCATATGAGTCGTATGATAACTTGAACCCTGGATTGTACCATACATAAATCCTAGTAAAGCATTATTAACAGCACTTCTATCACTAAAAGTGGTTTTATACGTCGTACCAGAAAACCTAGCAAATGCAGCAGAACTATCTGTTTCTTCGCAAGGTGTTGAAGTAGATAAAGCATTATTCGCACTTGTTAATCCGTTATAATTATATAATACCAACTTAACAGAACCATCACCTAAAATTCTTACTATTCGCCAGCACATGTTAGCAAACTGTACATAATTATTTTGAACATTACCTCTAAAATAATAACTTGTTCCATAATCATCTTCCGTACTTGCAAGTAATGCTTCACTATCTGAAGAAATCTCATTACCTGGACTACTAATCGGATCCGTTACGCTATTATTAGTTAATATCATATTAGCTAAAGACGGTGGAGAAAATATAGCATTACATCTCACATTACTAGTACTAATATCAGATACTGATAAAACCCACTTTGAGCCATTCCAAGTTATTTTCGCTCCTACGTCAACATTTTTTCCGTTTTTAGTGCATGTTACCTTAGCAGCATAATTACTTGTAGTAGGAAAACTAGTGCTCTCTTCACCATCTATAATAGCTGCTATAATAACACCACTATCATTAGTAAAAGTTTTCTCATCACTCTTTTTATATAAAAACATTCCAGAAATAATTATCGTGCATACAATAATTAACCCAATTATTTTCTTCATATCCATGCCTTCCTTATGATAACATTATATAATAATAATTTTAATTAGTCCATAGAAAAAACTTGGAATATTCTCCAAGTTTTATTTAACAACAACACTAACAATTCTCTTAGGTACAACAATTACCTTAACAACATTTAGTCCATCAGTGTATTTTTTTACATTAGCATTATTTAATGCTTTCTCTTTAATAACATCTTCAGAATCATCTTCGCTAATTAAAATGCTTCCTCTAAGTTTACCATTAACTTGTACACCAATTTCAAATTCAGATTCAGTTGTTTTGGCTTCATCATATTCTGGCCAAGTGCTTACTGCAAACTCATCACCAAGTTTACATTCTTCATTAAGTTCTTCAGTAATATGTGGAGCAATTGGATTAAGTAGCGCAAGTAGCGTTCTATAATCTTTATGAGTAATAGTTTCTTCCTTCTCCATCGCATTAAGTAAAATCATTAAAGCACTTACTGCCGTATTATACTTCATACTAAGTAAATCATTAGTAACTTTCTTAATTGTCTTATGCATTAAACTTTCTAAATTCTTAGAATATTCTTCACCTTCAGCAAGTTTAGATTTAATTCTATCTACTCTTTCTAAGAACTTCTTGCATCCTTTAAGACCATTCTCACTCCAAGCAGCATCTTTAGGATAATCTCCAATAAACATCTCATAAGTTCTAAGAGCATCAGCACCATAATTTGCTACCATGTCATCTGGATTAACAACATTGCCTTTACTCTTACTCATCTTTTCATTGTTTTCACCCAAAATCATACCATGAGCTACTCTCTTCTTAAATGGTTCTCTAACACTTACCAAACCTTGATCATATAAGAATTGATTCCAGAATCTTGCATAAAGCAAATGTCTAGTAGCATGTTCCATACCACCATTATAATAATCAACTTGTCCCCAGTAATTCATCGCATCACGGCTTGCAAACTCTTTATCATTATTTGGATCCATATATCTAATCCAGTACCATGATGACCCAGCCCAGTTAGGCATTGTATCAGTCTCTCTCTTCGCCATCTTACCGCAATGAGGACAAGGAACATTTACCCATTCATCAAGTGTACTTAGTGGGCTTTCACCATTATCAGTTGGTTCATAACTCTTAACATCAGGTAGCACTAAAGGTAGTTCTTCCTCTGGAACAGGAACCCATCCACAATCTTCACAATAAATCATTGGAATTGGTTCACCCCAGAATCTTTGTCTAGAGAAAATCCAGTCTTGTAATCTATAATTAGTAGTTTTCTTACCAATATGATTATCTTCTAAATATTTAAGGCAAGTATTAATTGCATCTTCCTTACCAAGCCCATCTAAAACACCAGAGTTAATATGAACTCCATCCCCAGTATAAGCTTCTTTAGAAATATCTCCGCCTTCAATAACAGGAATAATCTTAATACCAAACTTCTTTGCAAAAGCATAATCTCTTGTATCATGAGCAGGAACTGCCATAATAGCTCCAGTACCATAACCAGCTAAAACATAATCAGATACATATATTGGAATAACTTCATTATTAACTGGATTAACTGCTTCAAGACCATCTAACTTAATACCAGTCTTCTCCTTGCTTTCATCAGTTCTTTCAATCTCACTCTTTGCTTTAGCAGCATCCTGATAAGTCTTTAACTCATCTATATTCTTAATTCTATCTTTATACTTTTCTAAAAATGGATGTTCAGGGCTCATTACCATAAATGTTACCCCATATAAAGTATCACATCTTGTTGTAAATACCTTTAACACATCTTCCGCATCATTAAGTTTAAAATCAACTTCAGCGCCAACACTTTTACCAATCCAGTTAATCTGTGCTGTCTTAATCTTCTCCATAAAGTCAGTGTCTTTAAGCCCTTCAATCAAACTATCAGCATAAGCTGTCATCTTAAGCATCCACTGATTTTTAAGTTTCTTCTCAACCTTAGAACCACATCTTTCACATACTCCACCAGCAGCATCCTCATTAGATAATCCCATCTTACAATTAGGACACCAATTAATATCCTTCTCGGCTTTATATGCTAAACCAGCCTTATAAAATTGTAAAAACTGCCACTGAGTCCACTTATAATACTCAGGACTACTTGTATTAATTTCTCTACTCCAATCAAATGATATACCTAGTGACTTAATTTGATGTTTAAAATTATCTATACACTCACTAACCATCTTACTTGGATATACATGATTCTTTATTGCATATTGCTCTGCTGGAGCACCAAATGCATCCCATCCAATTGGATAAAGAACATTATATCCTTGTGCTCTTTTAAGTCTAGCCATTGCATCAAGTGCTGTATAACTTCTAACATGTCCTACATGAAGACCAGAACCTGATGGATATGGAAACTCTACTAAAATATAATACTTTTCCTTATCACTATTATTCTTAGCAGTAAATACCCCTTCTTCTTCCCATCTCTTTTGCCATTTCTTTTCAATAACTCTTGTATTTATCATTTTCTATCACCTTTCTTACCTTTCTTCTTTAAAATTAGTCCTAATGCTCCATAAACTAAATAAATCATTATAAATAAAAGCCCAAATCCAGTAAGTACCTGCCATACATAACCAATCTTTAAACAAGTACACACTGTTCCACTTACACTTATTATAAAAGCATTAAGAAACGCAAACACAAACCATAACCGTTTAAAGTTAAAATTACTATTCTTAAGTCTATACTTATACTTTAAAAACTTAACTTCTTTAATTTCATTAATGGTTCCCTTTTTATACTTTATTAAATAAATAATAAAATACGTAATAAATACTATTAAGAAACTAACAATAAAAACTATCAGATTTTCCATATACGCCTCCAATAAAAAACGGCATCATCCAAAGGACGAAAACCGTGGTACCACCTTAATTATTACTTAATAGTTTTAAAGGTCTACACCTATCACATCCAAAAGCAAGTTCATAAATCTTTTATTATTAACTTCCACCATCCGTTAACTCTCTTTAAATAAAATCATTACTAATACTCTTTCTTCATCTGCTTAAAACGTATTATATTAAATTTCTGCAACATATTCAAGTAATTTTATAAACATTCTTATATATTTACCATTTAATCCCTTAGCTCTAAGTTTTCTAACTGCTATTCTCTTTTGCTTAATATCAACTTCACTAAATAATATAGCCGCAATATTTTCCTTTAAACTTGTATTAATCTGTAAATCACTTAAAATGCTATCAATATCATCATTAATAATTCTCTCAGCATCTATTTCAATATCTTTACCTCTACAATTTATTGTAAGCTGTTTAGCAGTTGAAACATCTTTAACTAAAACAACAAAATCATTGCCATCAACATAACTATCATAATTATCATACTCAGCATCTGCAATATACACAGTTATATCACTAGCTTTACGTGTATTTCTAAAACGAACAAAATAGTCTCTCTTTAAAGGAACAATTCCACTCTTACCTTCTGTTGGTCTAATAATAACTGTAAAATTATTAGCTTGATAATTATAATCAATATCAGTTACTAAATAAAAACCTTCTTCATATGCCGTACTAATTCCATCATCTTCATATAACTTATAAACATTGCTAGCTCCAGGGAATATCTGAACCTCTAGCTTACTTGGTATTGCTGTATTATTTAAATCTTCATTTGATAAAAAGCTCATTGGAATAATAGTTCCTTGTTTAGCAAATACTGGATAATCCTCATCTTTAAAGAATGATACATATCTCTTACCGCCAATAAACTTCTTACCAGTCTTAAAATCATACCAAATACCATCAGGTAAAAATATTCTATGAATAGTACGGTTCATCAAAGCATCTCTCTTAGATGTAATTGGTGCAATAAAAAGCTCTGTACCAAAATAATATTCATTACGGTATATTGGCTCATCATATATATCGGGATACTTATAATAAAGAGGTTGAACTAAAGGAAGTCCTGTCTTTGAATACTTATAAGCTTCTGTATAAATATATGGAATAAGTCTATGTCTTAATTTTAAATATTCTTTAACAACACTGAATGTTTTAACATCCCAAAGCCATGGCTCTCTCTTATAAAAATGAGAAGCATCACTACTAAAGCGAAGTATTGGACTATAAGTACCAAACTGTACATATCTCATATAAAGTTCTGGATCCTCTACTCCACCTTTAAAGCCACCAATATCATGACTCCACCAAGAAAGTCCAATATTTGCAGCTCTTGAATTATACTCTGGAAGCTTCTTTAAACTATCCCAAGAAACAATCGTCTGACCACTATATAAAACAGGCATCAAATGAGAAGCTATCATACCATTTCTAGATAAAATCATACCTCTTTTTCTCTTGCCAGCTCTATAATTATAAAAATGATAATAATTAAGCGCTCTTAAAGTATATAAATCATCCTTATTATTATAATCTATCCAATAAAAATCTACTCCCATATCATTAAGTGGCTTTATAAACTCATCAAAATAAGCAGTTAACATCTGTTTATTAAATACATTAAATGGAATAACCCCTTCTGAGGCATAACCAGCTATATTTTTAAACCTTGTATAAGCAATCTCATCGGGGCTAATTCCTCCAGACGGATCTATATTAAGCCCTAATCTAACATTATTCGTATGCAAATAATCAGCAAGCTCTTTAGGATTAGGTATTAAATTATAATCAAAAGTATAACCTGTATAAGTATTTTCATAAGTCATATGCCATTCTGGTCCAAGTAAAAATACAGATAATGGAATCTCATTTTTCTTAAATGACCAAACCAAATTCTCAATCATTTTTGAATCATAAGTAACATCCTTATTCCACCAAACACCTAAAGCATATCTCGGAAGTAAACTCGGTTTTAAAGTAAGCTTAAAATAATCTCTTAAACAATAACCAAAATCTTTTCTATACATAAATACATAAGTATCTATTCTCTCATCACTTCTCTTGCCAAGTGAACCATCTTTATTAAATATTAAACTTTGACTATCATCTATTGATACAAAACCATCAGTTGAATAAAGCCCTTTACTAAAACTAGCACTACCATCATCTATACTATAACTTGTGCCCTTAAAATTTCTTGCTTCAGCAGCACCAAAAAACCAAACTTTATCACTATTATTTAAACTAATCTTAAAATTAACACTAGGGTTCATCTTAGTTCCATAAAAAGGTTTTCCCTTTTGATACTCAAGTTTAAAATAATTAGTAGTAATAACTAAATAATTATCATCCTCTTTTTTCATGAATTTAGGTACATCAAATTTTCTAAACTTAACAAGTTCAGTTGGTCTATCTTCAAACTTACTATTAGCACTATATTCAATACGCACTAAAATATCAGATAATATAGTTATCCTATAATTAACTCCTCTAATAATAGCAGCATCTAAACTAATTGCATCATCATAATTTTTAAATTCAAAATAGTCTTTCACCTTAATCAACCCTAACTATCATAAATTAATTTTAACACACAACAAAAGCCATTTCAATTCTTTAACTTGCAATTGTAAATAATAAACTTCTATAGTAGAATTATCATAAGGAAGTGTATCTATGAATAATTATTGTACTAACTGTGGAAAATCTTTAAAAGAAAATGAATATTATTGCACTAACTGTGGTACTCCAATAATAAGCCTGCCAAAAGGATACATCTCACCTGAAAAGAAGAAAAAAAGAAAAAACATATTAACAATATTAATAATAATTGCTATCATAATTATAATTTTAATACTAACACCAATAATAAAAAAACAAATATATATAAACAAATTAAAACAAGAATATATTATTCCATACTTACAAGAACACTATCCCAATCAAAATAACAAAATTAAATATAAAGACTCAGGTAAATGTATAATATCAGGAGACTGTTATTTTGATCCAGTATTTGGCTGTGATGGTGGTGTATGCAATCAATACGAATATCTAGATGAATCAGAATGTACTTCATACTATTTCAATATAACAAATGATAAGGAAGAATTTATCTTAACCATTGTAAAGAAAAGTAACGATACTTATGTTGTAAAAGGTAAAAACATATATGGAAAAGATGAAGAATAAAGCAAAAAAGAAAGGAATTAAAAATGAATAATTACTGCCGTAACTGTGGAATAAAATTAGAAAATAATATTAAAGAATGCCCAAATTGCAAAACTGAGGTTTTTGAAACAAGAATTACTGAATCTCCCAAAACAGAAACAACACCAGAACAAATTGCTAAAGAAAAAAAATACATTCTCGCAATAATCATTTTATATGCCCTATCAGTTGCTACCCAAAGCATCGGAACAATATATAAACCATTAAATTTTTTAACACTTCTTAGTTCTCCATTTTCATTATCATCAAAAATAATATTAATTTATGCCAGAATAACAACCAAAAATAAAGCAATTAAAATCTTATTTATAATCTTTATAGTAACATTAATATTAAAATTACTAGCTATTATATTATTAATTGCTGCATGCTCAACCATGGTATCAAATTGTAATGGTTAATATGATAAATACAAAAATACCACTTTATGGTTTGTTAGTAATAACTGGTATATTATCTGGCCTATATATAATTTATAAAAATGTTAAAACACTAAACTACAAAAAAGAAGAAAATTATGGTTTAATTTTATATATTCTACTAGGAACATTATTTGGAGCAAAATACTTTACTCTACTTACAAACTTTAACAAATATAAAGATAACATAGATTTTAATAAAATCGGTTTATCATCATATGGTGCCGCAATTGGTATAATAATCTTATTAATAATCTTTGCTAAACAATATAAGAAAAACTTTAAAGAATTAATTAATAACATCTTACCTGCTATACCACTAATGTATGGTATCAGTAAAATAGGTTGTTTTCTAGCTGGATGCTGTTACGGAATAAAATATAATGGTCCACTAAGTATTACATATAAATATTCACTAAGTGCACCTAAAAATATCAGCCTATTTCCTATTCAGATAATTGAAACAATAACATTTATACTAATATTTCTATATATTTCTAAAAAGAAAAAAGAAAACAAAAATATTATAGGTATCTCTCTATTTCTTTGTGGTCTAACAAAATTTTTATTAGATTACTTAAGAATGAGTCATGCAGGTAAAATACTTTCAATAAATCAAATAGTAAGTATTCCCTTTATTATCACTGGATTAATCCTCTATTTTAAAGAGAAATCAAAGAATAACTAATTGACATTTGCATACATTTAATATATAATACTCTTGCGTATTTAGGCAGGTTCTTATTAACTTATAACGTGTTTATTTGCAAGAACTTTAGTAGCTTAACTGCCTTAAGTGAAAAAAATAATAAACACCCTACTTAGAAGATAAGAATTCCTTTAAACGAAAGAAAGGAGAAATATTATGTCAAGATATACTGGTCCAGCATATAAGAAGTCTCGTAAATTAGGTTTCTCTACTTTAGAAAACGGTAAAGAACTAGCTAGACGTCCTTATGCTCCTGGAATTCATGGAACAAGCAGAAGAAGAAAACTTAGTGAATATGGTATTCAGTTAGAAGAAAAACAAAAAGTTAGATTTATGTATGGTTTAACTGAAAAACAATTCGCTCATACTTTCGAAAGAGCTTCTAAAATGAAAGGTATCGCTGGTGAAAACTTCCTAAAACTTTTAGAAAGTCGTTTAGATAACGTTGTATATCGTATGGGTCTAGCTAATACTAGACGTGGTGCAAGACAACTTGTTAACCATGGACATATTCTTGTTAATGGAGAATGTGTTGATATCCCATCATATACTGTTAAAGTTGGTAGTACTATTTCTGTTAAAGAAAAGTCACTTAACCATCCAGCTATGAAACAAGCTTTAGAAAACACTTTAAATCGTCCTGCATATGTAGAATTTGACGATAAGAAAATGACTGGAACTTACTTAAGACTTCCAGAAAGAAGTGAACTAAACGCTGATATAAATGAATCACTAATTGTTGAATACTACAACAGATAGTAAACTAAAAACACATGAAATCATGTGTTTTTTTAATTCTTATTAATTTCAGCATCATATAAAAGTTTATATTCTGGGCAATGCTTTAACAAATATTCATGAGACCCTTCACATTCAATTTTACCATCATTTAAAAACAATATTCTATCAGCACCAACTATTGTTGATAACCTGTGAGCTATAATTAAAATTGTATATTCATTCTTCATATTATTAATAGCTCTTTGAATCTTTTCTTGTGTCTCATTATCCAAAGCACTTGTAGCTTCATCAAAAAGTATAATTTCCGTTTTCTGAACTAGCGCTCTAGCTATCGCAAGTCTTTGTTTCTGCCCACCAGACAAATTAACTCCGCCCTCACCAACAATCGTATCATACTTATCAGGTAAAGAATTAATAAAATCATCTAAGCAAGCCATCCTACAAGCTTCAACCATTTCTTCATCAGTCATATCTCTTTTAACCAATTTTAAATTATCTTTAATACTAACATTAAAAATATAAGGTGACTGACTAATAACTGTAATATTACCTCTAATACTATCTTTATCTAATTTAGCTATATCAACTCCATCAATCATGATTTTGCCTTTATTAACATCATACATTTTACATAATAAATTAAATATAGTTGTTTTACCTGCTCCACTCTTACCTACAAAAGCTACAGTTTCATTAGCTTTAACTTTAAAAGACAAATCATTTAATATCTTCTTTTTATTATATCCAAAACTAACATTTTTAAATTCAAAATCACCATTAATAGTATCAAGCTTAACTTTTCCAAATTTCTCTTTTTTAAATTCTTTACTATTTATAATTGCAAATACTCTATCACAAGATAAATTAAAATCTCTTATATATTCAACCAAATCTCCAATAACATAAATTGCTCCGTTTATATTATTACAATAGTTATACAAAACAAGAGCTATCGCATAATCAATCACATTCCTACTTAACAGTAAGATTAATAAACCTATAGAAAGAAATTGACCAGCATTCATTGCAAAATAAATTAATAACTTATAATTCCAATTAATCTTCTGCATTTTAAACGCTAATTCATTAGCATATTTAATCTTACCATCTAACTCTTCTATAAAATCCTTTTCGCTGTTAAGCATCCTAATATCTCTAGCACCCCTAACAAGCTCAATCATAAAACTAGATGCTTTTTCTTTTGATAAACGATAAATCTTATCATTTTCTTTTTTCTTTAAAGTTCTAAAATGCTCTAACACAAATAAAACAACTAACATCAAAATAACATAAATAAAAACTAACTTATTAACAATAAATATAGCAAAAATTATTCCAACATATCTTAAAATATTAGTAATTTTTAAAATAGTAGTATCTATAACTTCTGATAATCTTCCAGCATCAACAGTTAATCTTTGAATAAAAACACCACTTCCATGACTATCTAAACACTGATTCTCTATCTTTAAAATATTCTTACTTAAATCAATTACTAACTCATTTAAAATATCACGAAATAATTTTAACTTAAACCTATGTGTAAGATAATCAAATAAACTATAAATCATGTCAATAATAAATAGAACAACTGCCATATAAAATAATCTTAAATAATTATTTTCCGTAAGCAAAACTATTGTCCTAGCACTAATTAATGGCATAATAACATTTAATATAACCATAAATAAACTAAAAACAAATAACATTATTATTCTTTTACTTTGACCATTACAATACTTCTTCAATTTTTTAATATTCTTTATAAATTCTCTCATAATCACATGCCCCAACTATCTACTAAAATTATAAAGCATAAAAGTATTCATATCAAGAAAATTATTAACAAAAAAATATTTCATATTATTATAATTTGTGCTATTATAAATGGCAAAAAGAAGGTGTACTATGAGTGATTTTACAAATAGAAAAATAAATAGAATTGCAGAACTAGATTCACAAATTTATGACTACTACCAAAGTTTAATAACCCTAGAAGAAACTAAAGGTAAAAGAGATGATTATGAAAGACGCAAAAATAACCTATCTGCATTTATCGAAAGACTTATAAGAGAAGAAATTGAAGAATATAGTTATTATATTGGAAATCCAGATATTGCCTTAGCAACCTACATAAAACTTGCTAAAAATGCAGTATATAACTCTACTCCACTTGATGCAATAAATGATCCAAACAAAGACAAATTAATTACTAGAAGAATTATGACTACATTTGAAAATATTATTACAAGTGATAAATCAATGTTTAGATTCCTAATAAATAAAAAACTAATCGAAAAAATAAGATTTCCAAAAGATACAGATGACACTCTTTTAGAATATTTATTTAGAGAAGTTCCATTAATAAATGAATCATTTGATAAAACACTTTATACACTACTTGATGAAGACGGAAATCACAAAGCAAAAATGAATTTATGTTTTATTTCACCAGCTATCGAAAGAATTTTAATTCCATCAAAATTTGAACCATTTCCTAAAAAATTAAGTGAAGATATCTCATTAAATACGATGGTAAGCAGAATTCAAAAAGAAATCTTCATGGACTCACACATTGGTGAAAAAATTGATGAAGCATTAGATACTCTAGAAGATGATGAAGATAACATACTATTTACATATTTCAAAGCCGGATTAGTATACCAATCTCCAGAAGCTATTAAAGATTTAAGTGATTTTATAAATGCTTCTAATCTTAGTGATCATGCAAAAGAAAGACTATTATACATAATCAAAACTAATTCAAAAACTAAAAAAGAATTATCACAAGATGATAATCTTCTATATCAAAGAATGAATGCATATCAATTAAATCATGATGATATTAAAAATCTAAAAGACTTTTTAGAACTAGAAAATGCAATACTAAACGGTTATAGAGGCCTAGCAAACCTAGAAATCAAAGACCTAACAAACAGTGTATTTTATAAAAACATAACAGAAATGCTTGCTTTATATAAAGAACAAGAAGAAGCATACTTAAATTACTTTAGAAAAAACAGAACAATCATTCCAAATGTAATTGAATATCTAATTGATACAATTAATGATTCTATCGCTTCTCCAGTAAAACTAATTCTTACCTATGTTGATAACGAAGACGTTGTATTCTCTTATAGAGCTCTTCAACTTCTTAAAAACGTATTATTTGAAAGTGATGAAGCATTTGAAAGTAATCTTGACGATGACATCAAAGAAATCGTTCCAGACTACCATCAAAAAATAACATCAGTTAAAGATTATGAAAGAAGACTTAGTAACGAAGCAAACAAAAGAATCATATCATTCCTTAATGAAAAAAATGATAAAGAAGCAATTAAGCAAAAATATTATATGGGTTATCTATGCCCAGATTTAGAAGATGAGTTTATCTCATGCAAAGGGCACTTCCCAAAAAACTTTACTGCAGCAATGACTGTCAAAAACGATTTATTAGAAGAAGAAAAATCAGAACTCCAAATAACTTTTGGACTAGATGTTGCCGATTGTGCAATTGATTGCTTATTAGATTATTATGACTCAGACATCGAAGCATACCCACATGAAACTGCTTTATTATTAGATATGCTTAGAAGTGCACTTCTCTTCTTAGATGAAACTGAAAAAAAGATTCTTTTAGAAGACTTAGAAGAAGAATTTAAAGATGAAAACTACCTAGCAGAACATGAAGATGACGAAGAAATAAGAACCATTATAAGAACAACAATCGAAGAATCAAAACAAGACTTTAAAGAAATGAATAAAGCCACTCAAAAAGACATACAGTAAATCTGTATGTCTTTTCTAATCAGAACAATATCGTAAATCTTTATAATAAATAAACTGATTATTACTATTCTTCTTATAAACTTTTAAATTCTCTTCTACCTGAACCATTAAATAATTTGACATATTATAATCGACTTTATCAAAATCAAAACAACTATTAACAAGGTCTTCATTTATATAATAAATTAAAGGATTTTGTTCTAAATCAATATCATTATCATCAATAAAACCAACTGTTTTCTTATTATAATCTTTAATGTATATATTACTATCATCTGGTTCATACAACTTATAAATCACATGATCTTTATCTATATTATAAAAATATGAATACATATCATCAGAATCAAATAACAATTTACCATTACTATCAAATAATGAAACCATTACTACAGCATCATCACCATTATTATATTCTTTATAACATTCAATATTATAATTCTCATTTGTTTCACAACTAGTATATTTATTCGTCAAAAGCGTATAATCCTCACCATTAAAAAGTCCAAATATATCATAATAAAAATCCTTTAATCTAACTTTGATTAATTTACCTGTAGTTTTAACACCATCAAAACTAACATTATTACCACTTGTAATAAAACTAGCATCCCTAGATTCATAATGCTTATTAAAACCATAATATGCTTCATTTTTATCTAAATTAATATATATCTGACCATCTCCAACTACAACTCCATAAGCATTCGCATTCTCCCCACCAGAATCAATATAAGAAATTGCATAAATTGGATTACTACTAAGATCAAATAGTTTTTCTGTCTCTAAAACAAACTTTTCTTGTTTAATATCATAAAGATAATATCTACTATTTTTATAAAACAATACCTTACTATCATGCCATAAGTTATGAACAGGAATATATGACTTATCAACATTCAAATTAACCTCTTCACACTTAATATTTTGAAATTCAGGATAATTATATCTTGAATAAATAACTGCGTCTTTCCCATTAACAGTACTATAAAAACTAGAATCTACACATTTATATAAAACTCCACTTTCATAAAGCAAAGCCTTCTTACTATCAATTTTATACTGTGTTCCTTTTTGATCAGTTAGAATAATATCATATAACTCTACATATAATTCTTTATTTTCATCTAAAACCGCAAACTGAAATCCTATATCATCATTAATAATACTTTTACCATTTACATCTATATCATATTTACTATTTTTAACTTTATAATCAGTAATTATCTTTCCCTTATTAATATCATCTTTAATAAACTTTAAGCCATCACTATATCTTATTTTAAATGACATTTCCTTTATTTTTGTTTTCGCATGAGTCTCATAACTTATATAAACATTAACTAAATCTCCATTAGAATAAGACTTTATAAAATCATTTGAAGCAACACCAAAACTTCCATCAAATTTTTCATATTTCTTATTAAAAAATAAGAAATAAACTCCTAAACAAATACTTAAACAGACAACAAGCACAATACTTACAAATAGTATTATTTTCTTTTTCATCTCACACTACCCTTCTAATTAAAGTATAACATATTAAATACAAAAAAAGAATAATGATTACTCATTATCCTTTAATATACTAGCACATCTATGACAAATGCCGTCCTCAAGTTCGTCAACATAATTCCAGCATCTATTACACTTCTCACCAGTACTTCTTTCAATCTTAACAGATACATTATCATATTTAGGTAATTCTTCATCAGTAAAGACTACTTTAGAAACAATTAATAATTGATGCATAACCTCACCTAAAACATCCTTAACATTATTAAACTTCTCTGGTAAATTCAAATATACATTAGCTTCTAAGCCAGAACCAATAACCTTCTCATTACGAGCAGTTTCTAATGCCTTATAAACATCATCTTTAACCTTAAAGAAATTACTCCATAACTCATCGTCTACTTTTACATCCATAACTTCAGGCATATCTAGTAAATGAACGCTTTCCTTCTTCTCTCCTGGAATATAACGATAAATCTCTTCAGTAGTATATGGTAAGATTGGTGCAAGAAGAACATCTAACTTAGTAATAATATTATATAACACAGTCTGTACACTTCTTCTTACTAAAGAATCTTTCTTCTCAATATACAAAATATCCTTAGTAAAATCTAAATAGAAATTAGATAAAGTAAAGCTTATAAAATTATTAGTATACTTATAAACCTCTTGATAAGAATATCTATCATAAGCACCTCTAACATTCTTAACATACTTATTAAGTTCACTCATCATGTACTTATCATACTCTTTCATCTCATCAAAGCTAACCATATCTTTATTAGGATCAAAATCATTTAAATTACCTAAAATAAACTTAGCAGTATTTCTTATCTTACGATAACTTTCTTGAACTTGTTTAAGAATCTCATCACCAATTCTTACATCTTCAGTATAATCAGTAGATGCTACCCATAAACGTAATACATCAGCACCTCTAATACTAATCTCTTTAAGAGGATCAATACCATTGCCAAGACTCTTACTCATCTTATTACCTTTAGCATCTAAAGTAAATCCATGACTTATACAAGTCTTATAAGGACTCTTACCATGAACTGCTACACCAGTAATTAATGATGAATTAAACCATCCACGATACTGGTCGCATCCTTCTAAATAAACATCTGCTGGATACGGTAAATCTCTTCCAAGAAGAACACCAGTATGTGTAGATCCTGAATCAAACCATACATCCATAATATCCATTTCTTTAGTAAACTTACCATTAGGACTAGCTGGATTAGTATAACCTTCTGGAAGTAAATCCTTAGCATCCTTTTGGAACCAATAATTAGAACCATGCTCTCTAAATAACTCTGCTACATGCATCATAACATCATAATCTAAAATAGCAGAACCATCTTCATTATAGAAAATAGGTAGTGGTACTCCCCAAACTCTTTGACGAGAAATACACCAGTCGCCTCTTCCCTCAATCATATTATGAAGTCTTACTTTACCCCACTCAGGAAGCCAGTTAATATTATTATCTATTTCATCTAAAATTTCATCTTTAATCTTATCAATACTACAGAACCACTGAGCAGTTGCTCTAAATATAATAGGTTTCTTAGTACGCCAATCATGTGGATAAGAGTGTGTAATAAACTTAAGCTTTAATAATACACCTAGCTCATCTAAATACTTAACAACCTCTTTATTAGCATCCTCAAAGAATAATCCCTTAAATCTCTCACCAGACTCAGCATTCAAGCATCCATTATCATCAACACCAAATACCATCTCAAGATTATACTTCTTACCAACATTAAAGTCATCTTCACCATAACTAGGTGCTGTATGAACAAGACCAGAACCAGCATCAAGTGTTACGTGTTCACCTAAAACAACTGGACTAATTCTATCCATAAATGGATGTTTATACTTAACATACTCTAAATCAGTACCGTAGAAATTGTTAATAACTTCTACACTTTCCCATCCAAATTCACATTTAAGTGAATCTAATAAATCTGTAGCAACAACATACTTCTTACCATTAACAAGTACTCTAGAATACTCTAAATTAGGTCCAACACATATTGCCGTATTACCAGGAAGTGTCCAAGGAGTAGTAGTCCAAATAACTAAATAATCTCCCTTATCAACAACACTATTGCCTTCCTCTACCTCAAAAGCAACAAATATAGAAGGATCCTTTCTGTCATGATACTCAATCTCAGCTTCAGCTAAAGCACTCTCACTTGATGGTGACCAGTATACTGGTTTCATTCCCTTAAAGATTAATCCTTTACGAGCCATCTCCGCAAATACTTCAATTTGTCTAGCCTCTAATTCATGTTGGAATGTAGCATAATAATTATCCCAATCAGCAATAACATTTAAAGCCTTAAAACCTTCCATCTGCATAGCAATCTGCTTCTTAGCATACTCTTCACAAATAGCTCTAAATTCAGCCTTATCCATACTCTTACGATCAACACCACTATTAGTAACTGCTTGCTCTATTGGAAGACCATGAGTATCCCATCCAGGAATATAAATCATATCCCTACCACTCATCGCAGCATAACGATTAACAAAATCCTTTAAAATTTTATTCATCGCATGACCAATATGAATAGAACCATTCGCATAAGGAGGCCCATCATGTAATACAAAAGGCTCCTTCCCCTTATTCTTCTCTCTTAACTTACCATATAAGTCCATCTCTTCCCACTTAGCACGTTGTAACTTCTCATTCTCTGGTAAATTACCCTTCATCTGAAACTCAGTCTTAGGCATCAAAAGTGTTTCCTTATAATCCATAAAAATCTCCCTTCCTAAAATAAAAAAGTCCATAATCTAAGGACGAGTCAAACCCGTGTTACCACCTTAGTTTATGAACTTATTTCATACACTCATTATCTATAACGTAGATACCGTACTATACTTATCCTATAGTAACATCCGAAGTGATCTTTAATACTTCCAGTATACTTACTTTCACCACAACGTAAGCTCTCTTAATACTTTTCATATTAACGTCTTCATCAACTGCTTATGCCATAAATTATATGCCATTTATCTTTTATTGTCAACCCTAAACGCCTATTGTACTACATAAGGGTCATCACTAGTACCTTCACCAGTAACCATAACATCAGATGTTAACGCAAGTGAAGGACGTAATGCTCCAGAGCCCATCTCCTCTGAATTAACTAATGTACCCAATGAATCAATAGCAAACATGCACGGTTCAAGTTTATAATACTCCAGAGGAGACATTGTCCACCAGCCAGAATTAGTATTATTGTATAAGTAGTTCTTTGATGATTCATTAGACGAATGAATTCCAGCAAACATTGCTTCATCTAAAGTCAAAAGCCCAATTTTATAGTCAAGAGCACCATTTCCATTAACAGTATCATCAACTGTAAAGCGAGAAATATTTTCCCCGCAAACCAAAGAAGGTGTACTTTTATCAAATCTTTCCGAAGCTGGATATATTGTTTCAGCTTGCTGATAACCTTGTGAATCTTTATCATTACACCAAACTACGTCAGCAAGTTTAGTTTCATTAAAAGCTGATTGTTTTGACAAAACATTCTTATACCATAACTCTAAATTTTGTAAAATAGTACTTTTATAAACATTTTCATGAGAAGCATATCCATTAGTTATGTTATACATAAAACCAACAAATGCATTATCTGAATAAGCAGCACCACCGCTAGGAAGTATTAAAGAACTATCACCAGCATTAAAGCTTGTATAATAAGTTGTTCCTTTAAATCTAGCAAAAGCATTATATTTTGTTACTGCTGTAGCACATGGATTAGAATCAGTTGGTGTTGCATTTGAATCTGTTAAGCCATTATAATTATATAATACTAACTTTACAGCTCCATTACCAGTAACTCTAACAATTCTCCAGCACATATTAGCAAATTGTACGTAATTATTAGTTACTGCACCTCTAAAATAATAGCTTGTTCCATAATCATCTGTTGTAGTAGCTAATACAGCTTCATTATCAGCAGAGTTCTCACCAAAACCAGTTAATGGTGAGCTAACAATATTATCTGCTAAAATAGAAGACTTTAAGTTTCTAACAATTGGATTTGATGTAGTAGCACTAACTATTACCTTACCTTGATATTTCTTACTAGCTCCTTGAGCTTTAGTCATATTTTCATCAAACCAAAGTCTTAAATCATAAGTTTTAGACTGATTAGGTCTTATGCCATCTTCTAAAAGACTATATGCAGTACCACCATTCTGAGCTTGAAGTACTTTTCCAGCAGATAATAAACTTGCACTTTCTGGCTTAAATCCATTTTTAGTAATTACTCCCTTTATCAAATTAGCAGCTATTTGACTAGAACTAAGAGTTTCTACGCCTATATTTAAAGTTAAATACTGTGTACAATTATTAGTTACTTTAAATACATAAGGATCTTTTTGAAACCCTTCCTTATCAGTTATCGGATATTCATTTGTTAAATTTAAAGCACTAGTTACGCCTTCAAAAGAAACCGTAAAACAGCTTAATGTTCCAACTTGATTGGTTGTTGTTTGTCTAGCAAAACTTTGAAATATAGCAAAGCTTACTCCAATTATAATAACAACTATAACAAGTAAACTACTTAAACATTTTAATAAAACTTTATCCTTTTTTATTTTTTCTTCCATACAATAACCTCACATATTATCATATTTTACATATTTTCTACTATCAATAATTATAACATGTCATTATAATTCAATCAAGACTATAAAAAAGAACATCCATAAGGGATGAAGTTGTAAAATAAAAGTAGACACAAAAAAGATGTGTTTACTTTTTCTTTGG
>JAUNFK010000015.1 GCA_030525085.1 bacterium | reverse complement strand
GAGCATTTGACTTTTAATCAAAGGGTCTGGGATTCGAGTTCCCAACAGGACACCAATTAAAAAAATAAAGTTTGTATAAATACAAACTTTTTTTTATTTTGAACTATTCACCCACTCAGGCAAATTCTCATATAAAGGTCTAAATCCCATGATAGTTTCTCCAAATTCAGAAGAATCTCTGTAGTTCATACACTTAATCGAAAGATTAACATGCTTATTAACATCATCAACAGAAAGAATTTTAGCAAATATTTCTTCTTTAAGAGAAACATACCTACCTATATCAGAAACAAACCCAGTATCGATTTCTGAAATATGAATCATTCCAGTATATCCATTATCTAAATTGACAAAAATTCCATATTTCGCCCAGCCAGTAACTACCACCTTTACTATTTGTCCTTCTTTATACATAAAATATCACCTATTAGGAATTATACCATTTAAATTTACTTAAGTAAAATAAACTGTAATTGAAATAATTTATTAAATATGATACTATTGAAATGTTTATTAATTACAAGAAAGGAAATTTAAATGAAAGAAAAAAAAGTAAAAGAAATTATTGAAAAGATTGTACCTTATCTTAACAGTGATGGAGGAAATTTAGAATTCGTAAAACTAGAAGATGATATTGTTTATATAAAGCTTACTGGAGCATGCGGATGCTGTCCCCACAAAAATGAAACAATCAAATATGGCATTTTAGAATCAATCAAAGAAGAACTACCAGAAATTAAAGACGTAATTAATGTTGATATTTAAATGGAACACGGACAACAATATTAAATCTCTGAGATAAATAATATATTAACTTCAAAATAAAGTTTTCAAATTGAGAACTTTTTTTTATGAAATCAAAAATAGAACTAGTGTTTATATTGCTTTTATCAAACGAATCATAAACCTCATAAAAATATGTCGGATATAAAACTCTTATAATCAGCATATTTGCTGAAAAGTCGTCAAACTCATTTAAATTTATTTTATTAATCAACTCCTCATCTGTCAAATCTGCATAGAAAAACATCGCTTTCAAATACTCGGCCAAGTCTCTAAAAAAATAATCAAATAAATAATTTGTAGAGTTATAATAATCAAAAGAATACAACGGATATTTAATTCTGTTATGCTGGATTGTTGACATCAATTTTTCTGAATATTTACTTCGAATAAAATTATAGTTATTAATACATATTTCCGTAATTCCAATATAATAATCTAAAATATAATAAACATCCTTATTTAATTTATATTCCACTTTTTGTTTTATCAACTGTGCTATTCTACTTTCCCAAATAGAACCCCAATTGTTTTCAACATCGACCAAAGCGTTGCCTTTAACTGGCAACTCAATTATTTCATTTTCACTTTCACATTCCATTAAAACATATTTATTTTGATTATATTCAGAATAAATTTCACTGAATTTATTAATTAATGTTTTAAAAAAATATACATTATTATTAATCAAAAAATTTAATAGTTCCTTATACTCCGCTACATCTCTTTTCAA
This sequence comes from bacterium, assembly GCA_030525085.1. Taxonomy (GTDB): domain Bacteria; phylum Bacillota_I; class Bacilli_A; order RF39; family UBA660; genus CAG-533. The sequence continues at coordinate 28,411 of JAUNFK010000015.1, read as the reverse complement.
TTTAGACAATAAATAATACTTATCCAAATATTTAAAATATAGTGTTTCTCCAAAAAAAGATAAATTTTCACACTTCACGTCATAATTATATTCAATAAATTCTTTCATAATACTACATATGAAAAAAGCATAGCTTATATGCTATGCAATTTTTTTGCCTTCAGAAGGACTATCAAAAATATTACCTCCAGAAGTAAATGAATCACTTCCAGCAGCAAAAGTACTAGATTGTTGTTCAGTAGTCACAGAAGCTATATCCTGATTAGCAACAGTCTTACCTTTTTGACGATACTGCTCTATAACCGAAGTTATAGATGCCTTCGCTATATCAATCACTTCAATTAATCCAGCCTCTAACTCAGAAAGTTCAGAATCAGTTAAAGTCACCCCATCGAGTTTTTGTTCAATTTTAGTTTCTAAAGCCGAACCAAGTTCACTTTTTTGTGGCTCAACATTCTCGGTAGTTAAAGGAGTTGAAAAAATATTTTCATTTTCGGCTACACTATCAACTACAGGAACAGTTTCCTGTTGTGTAAAACTATCAACTACAGGCGCACTTTCCAAAACATTAAGTGAGTCAGATACACTAGAAGTATCTTGTAAAATTTCAGTACTTTTAACTTCGCTGTTACTTTTTACAAAATCATTATATTTACTTTTCATACTATTAGCTTGATCAAAGGTTACAGCAATAACCTTAGGACTTGCCATTATAATTTTACCCATGCTAATCCTCCCATTTTAAATATTTAATTTGTACGCTATTACTATTAGTAAGAATTGATTTCATAACAGCTTTTATTTTATTCCATTCTTCATCAGTAATATTATCAGCAATATTCATACTATCAGAGACCTCAGAAACATACATTTTTACTAGTCCATTTTCTACAGCTTCATTTAGAGTGTAAAATAAATACCTCTTTTGAGTATCAACTATTTCGAAATAGCTAATTATCTCAGCTTGCAATTTTTCACCATTTTGTTTTGTTAAATTAACCATACTATTCATATTTCCTACCTCTCTATTATCACACATAAAATATTAACATAATTTAAAAAATGTATCAACTAATTATACTCTTTTTATAATGAAATATTTACATTTATAAGCACAATTATTATTTATATAATCATCTACAAATTTTATATTATTAAAATCTTTTACCTTTTTATTTTTCTCATCATAAAAACCTTTTAATCTTAACTTTCCGTAAGCCCAGTCACCCACAACATAATCGTACTCATCATAATACTCTGTTAGTTTACCTTCTACTTCTTCTTTTTTAAATCCGTCATTATCTTTAACTATAATATACTTTTTTTCATTTAATACTAATTCCCCCATAAAATCAACCTTTCATAACTGTTACTGCGATTATAATTCCAATCATTATTTCAGTAGCCATTACACTTAATAATACTAACGTATCTACAAAACCGTTGCCAGAGGTTATAGCAAGTTTTAAAGGAATAGTAAACTTACTCTTTTTTCGTTTATTTTCAGCATCTTCTACAACAATTTTATTATTTATTTTTTCAACTGTTTCATTAGATAGTTTTGACATATCATTTAAAGAAATTCCAAATTCTTTATATTTTTTTTCATCAAAGAAGTCAGGTAATATTATATTGTAATTGAATTGTGGTAACTTGCCGGTCAAAAAGTTTTTCTTTAAATTCCACATTCTATAAAAATTAACATTACTATCGCCCATTAATGAGGAAAGCTCTGATAATCCCAATAATTTATTTTCAAAAAATGCCTTGTAATATTTTTGTTCAGCATTCGACAACTTTTTTTCGCCTGCTTTATTAAGAACCATTTGCAACAAAACAAACTTAATTTTTTCCATAAGATTAGTACTCTTTTTTGAAGTTCCGATAAGCCACTTATAATATGCATCCATCAAATCGATAAATTGATAAGTGTTCTTTGAACTCAATCCAAACAATTGCAAATTTTTAATAAAACTTTTAGAGTCCCTTAATTTATAAGGATTAATAATGTTAATTTCTCCATAAATATTAACCAACATTTCGATTACAGTCACTTCGAAAACATGAGATTTATCATATTTCTCATTATTCTTTTTTAATAAATAATTAGTAATTCCAACGTCAATCGCTCTATTTACAAAAAAATTCATATATCCTCACTATTTTTAATATATCACAATTGTTAATTTATTTCTAGAGTAAGATTACTATACATTTAGAAATCCACTATTTTTTTCATAAACATTTCCATAAAAGGAAGGAATTTTGCCATTAATAATTTTTGAAGATATTAAAATATTGAAATCATTAGAAATGTCTTTACTGGAATAAAAATAAATTCGGCTACTAATCTTCAAATTTAAGTAAAGCTCAACATGTAAACTGTTTATTCCATAGGTTTTCACAACCGCTTTAATTTCATATAAAAAATCTCTTATATAATTTAGTTTAACTATAAACGTCGGACCAATATTAGATAAAATTGGATTTTCTAAATAATAAAAAGTTGGAATACCTACAATTATATCATGGTCATTTTCTTCTATTATATTTATCAAATCGCTTTCATAAGTAAAGCCATTAATAACTAGCTCATTACATATTTCTGATGCTAAATTATATGCATCATTCATTTTAAATGTCACATCTGAAAGTTCATTATTATTTCCATATTTAACATCTATTAAATCATCAATATCATATTTTTCCAAAATAGATAATTTAAAATTATTTGATAAAGAATTTGTAAGATTTTCTTTCACCATCATCTGAGTTACTTCCACTAAATTCTCACTAAACTTATTTGTTATCATAATCAAAAACAAAAAAGTAAAAATAAGTATAATCAAAAACACAACCCTAGTAAACTTATATTTTTTATGTGATTTAAATTTATTCATATTAAATTATATGAAAAAAGACTATTTAAAATAGTCCTAGATTTAAATATTTATTTAGCAAGAAGACTGCAACAGCAAGTATTACTAAAATAAAAACAAAGATTAATATTTTAATAATTATAGAATTTGAATTAATGTCATCTTGGATTTCTTTAAAATCATCATAATCATCTTCTTTAATAGCTAGCTTACCAGTATAAAAAGTTTCTTCATTAGTATCAGCAATTTCTTGTGCAACAACTAAATTTGGCTCATCTATATTATCATCTAAATCAACTTTTTCATCCTTTTTTTGATTTTTTAATTCAAGTTCTGTAATCGTATTTATTAAATTCAACAGTTCTGCAGCTTCTTCACTTTCACTTTTGGGTTTATACTTTCTATTAATTTCATCTATCAATTTTTCACTAGAAACAGTACCACGATTGAATCTTTCTTCTTCATAGGAAACTTTACGATTTTGTTTTGCTTTATCTAAAATAGCATTTATATCATACTCTTTAACTTCATTTTTTTCTGAATCATAATTTTCTTCTTCATCAAAATTATCGATTTGAATAGATTTTCTTTTGGGTAAGTTATCTCTATATTTTTTATCAAGCATATCTCTAATTTGATCGACATCAATGCTACGCGCATTATCTTTTAAGACTGAAACATTTGAATCAACATCAAATTTGTCATAATCTTTTACATTATCACCATCATATAAGTTTGAATACTTGTCTACTCTTCTTTTTAATTCAGGTGTTTCATCATTATATTTATCCATTCGATTCATGCTATCACCTACTCATTATTATAATAACATATTTTACATTTTTTTTATAGTTTTTGTTGAATTTTTAAAATGGATAGGTATAATGATATTGGAGGACAAATGGAAAAAGTAACAGTAAACAAAGACTTATGCATCAAATGTGGAATGTGTGTCAGCATGTGTAGTGAAAATTTTTCATTCGATGAAGATGGAAAAAGTCATGTTATTAATGAAACTGTAACAGACAATACAAAAAATACTGCTGAATGCTGCCCAACCGGTGCAATAGAAATAAAAGAAGCGTAAATAACGCTTCTTTTATGATTCTTCAATATAATTAGCACCCTTAAAAGGCTCATCAAATAATAAATCAAAATAATTATTTTGACGCAAAGCTTCGTATAAAGCAACAGCAACAGAATTAGATACATTCAAAGCTCTAACATTTTCACTCATTGGAATTCTGAAGCAATTATCAATGTTTTCCTTTAATAAAGATAATGGCAACCCAGTTGATTCTTTACCAAAAATCAAATAAATATCATCTTCACCATTAATTACAAAGTTAGCATCTGAATGTGGTTTATGCCCATATCTAGTAAAAAAATAATACTTTCCCTTACATTTGCTAAAAAAATCTTCTAAATTATCATAAAGTGTATAATGACAATTTTCAAGATAGTTTACCCCACTTCTTTTCAAATATTTTTCACTTAAACTAAAGCCAAGCGGTTCAATCAAATGTAAATCACATTTAGTAGCAGCACAAGTTCTCATAATATTACCAGTATTGCCAGGTATCTCAGGCTCAAATAATACTACATTAATTTTACTCATTATTTTTAACCTCATAAGTTTCTAAAAGATTATTAAAATCACTTACATTTAATTCATGCATTGAGCTGTCTAATACTTCAGTAACACTGCCATTTTTCAAATATACTATTGCAGGAAATTTTTTTATATTAAGTTCACTATTTAATAAATCATTAACGTCAGAAACCTTTAACTTAGATGAATCAACATATAAAAAATTATCTTCTATATGGTTGTTAATAACTACTTTTTTAAGATCTTTTTCCATTTTATAAATTCTATCACTGCCAGTAATACCACAATATACAAAAGTATTATCTCCAGCTTCAATTAAAGTATTTGATAATTCTTTTAATGAAACATTAGTTACATATTTTGAAATATAACTACTATTTAATTTATTATTTTCATAATTTCTATATAAATTGCACACTAAAATTGTCGCAATTACCGTCGTCAATAGTATAATTAAAAGTTTTATGTATTTATTTTTTTTCATTCTACACCTCTATTTAATTTTATCATAGAGCAAAAAAAAAATGAAGATTATTTCTTCATCTCTTTATATTTTTTATAAAGTGTTTTAAACATATTATAATGTACAACTTCTCTTTGTCTTAAATATAAAAGAACATCAATAACATCATCATCTTCAGCAATATCAATTAAATGTTCATAAACTATTCTTGCTTTCTCTTCAGCCGCCATATCTTCTGCTAAATCCACAACAGCATCACCAGTAGAAGCTATCGTTTTCGCATCAAAAGCAACACCATTAACATCCATTGGATATATTCCATAACCATGTTCTACATAATTGCCAGTCAATCCAGCGTTCATAAGTTCTTCTTTACTAGCACCATCTAAAAGTTGATGAACCATAACACAAATCATTTCTGCATGGCCTATTTCTTCAGTAGCAATATCATTAAGCAAAGCACGTCCTTCATCTGTTGGCATAGTAAATTTTTGACTAAAATATCTTAAAGCAGCACCCAATTCACCAGCATACCCACCATACTGTGTAATTATATATTTTGCTAACTTAACATCCTTTTTTCTAATATTAATCGGATAAGGAAGTTTTTTTTCGTATTTAAACATTTTTCTTTACCTCCCATGGCCAAATTCCACTTTCCCAAGTATAAGAACCATTTACATCTTTATTTAATTCTAAAACTTCATATTTTTCAGAATATAAACAAGATAATTCATTTAATTCCGTTACATATTTTTTAAAAAGATTATATGTATCTTTATCATCAGGACATAAATCCAAATATAGATTTAAATCACCAACGACATGAGAAAGTTCCCTTATTCTTAACATTAATTTTTCTTTTTCAGTGCTGGCCACTATTTCCCTAGGTTTATAATTTTTGTATGGCTCATACATATCAAAAAAAGTATTACCTAAAATAAGTGCTTCCTTTGGTTCTAAAAAATTATTTTTCTTTTCTAAATTAAAATATCTTTTAAAAACATCTTCATTATTAACACTAAATAACATTTTTTACCTCCAATATATAATATTGAAAATTAGGCTTTTTGATATGGGCATTTATCATTTTTGGCGTAAAAATCCACAAATTGTCCACAATAAAAAATGAAGTGATGAAGATGAATTTATTTTATTTATGTATTAAAATTTTTGGAGCTAGAATTATTGACGTTTCGATGAATACCATTCGAACCGTATATATCGTAAAAGGAAAAAGAATGATCTCAACAATCATAGCTTTTTTTGAAGTGTTAATTTGGTTTGAAGTTGCCAGAACTGCTTTAAATACAGAAATTAACTCATTTTTTATTCCTATTTCATATGCTGGCGGTTATGCAACAGGAACCTATATTGGAACATTAATAAGTACAAAATTCATCAAAGGTCATTACACTGTCACTGTTATCTCCAACAAAATTAATCAAAATAAAATAAAAGAAATAAAAAAAGCAGGTTTTGGAATAACATCTATCCAAACAGAAACAAACTCTAAATATTTAATAATTGAAATAAACAAAAAAGAACTTAATAATTTAAAAGTTCTTATAAAATCATTCGATGCTAATGCTTTTATTTATATCAATGAAACGAAAACAATTGAAAATGGTTATATTAAATAATTAAAATGCAATAACACCATTTCTTTTTTTATATATTTTTTTCCTAATCAAATCAACAGGAATTACCGAAAAGCTAATTAAAAGAACTCTAAGTAATTCCCATAAAGTTAACCCATAAGTTCTAAAAATTGAGCCACCATAATAAATGAATACAATTTGCACAAGCCAAACACACATAAATATTATAATAAACATTTTATTTTTACTCATAAGATAAAATAGATTAAATTTTTCGGTTCTAGCATTTACAGCATTGAAAATTCCCATAAACACGAATAAAGCAAAAAAAGCAGTCATAAAATATCGGTCATCAAAACTCTGTCTTATCAAATCTTTAAAAAGTGGTAATTTTAAAAATAGTAAGCAAAGCAAAGAAGAATAAAAACCTGTTATAAAAATTTCATTATACATATACTTGTTAATAATATGTTCATTTCTACCCTTCGGCTTTTCTTCCATATATTTTTCTATTGGTTCCTCATAAGCAAAAGCAAGAGCAGCCAAAGTATCCATTATCATGTTAATCCAAAGCATTTGCATTGAAGTAACTGGTGTATCAATTCCAATAAATGGACCTATAATAGACAAACTCATAGCTCCAATATTCATTGTTAACTGAAAAACAATAAATTTTCTAATATTTTTAAAAATAGTTCTACCATACAAGATTGCAAGACCTATACTCTTAATATTATCATCAAGTATCACAATATCAGAAGCTTCCTTAGCTACTTCTGTACCCGTCCCCATTGCAAATCCAACACTGGCTTTTTTTAAAGCTGGTGCATCATTTATTCCATCACCTGTCATACCAACTACAAAACCTAATTCTTCAATTATTCTAACAAGCCTGCTCTTATCATTTGGCTTAGCTCTAGCTACAATTCTAATCTTAGAAATCATAGACTTTAACTCATCATCACTCATAAGCTCTAAATCCCCACTTGTTAAACAAATATCATTCTTCTTAATTATTTCTAATTCTTTTCCTATATACATTGCCGTATCTATTGAGTCACCAGTAACCATTATAAGTCTTACACCGGATTGTTCAATAAACTTAATTCCATCTTTAGCGTCCTTTCTTATTTCATCTTTTAATATCGCAAATCCGGCAAATATAAAGTTATCTTCACTTAAGTTATTTTTAGAATACGCTAGAGCAATAACTCTATAACCTTTGCTGGTATATTTTGTTAAATTATTATTAATTCTATTTTTGTCGATAATTTTACTAATTTTTTCATTTAGATAATAATGACTACATTTTGGAAGAATCACTTCTGGTGCACCCTTATAATAAGTAAATTCTTCTGTTTTAACACAAGAATATTTTTTAGCACTATCAAATATTTCTTTTGAAATAATCTTATCTTTGCAAGTGTAACTCATAAAAGTATAAAGTGCTTTATCTGTCGAATTACCAGAAATAAACTTGTTATCGTTTACAACAGACTCATTATTTAAAATAATCAAATGCCCAATCAAATCAAAAAATTTAGAATTCTTATTTAATTCCACCTCATTTTCATACAGTTTTCCATCATAATCAATTATTCCACACAAACTCATTTTACCATTAGTAATAGTACCAGTTTTATCACTTAATAAATAATTAATAGAGCCCGCCGTTTCAATACCAACCATTTTTCTGACTAAAACATTTTGCTTAATCATTTTCTTCATATTTGTAGATAATACTAAAGCAACCATCATTGGTAAACCTTCAGGAACACTGACTATTATTATAGTAACCGCTAAAGTAAGCGCTGATATAAGATAATCACTCATTAAATGAATGTTAGTAACAGTTTCTTTTATCAAAGTAAAGTTAAAGTTATTTTGAATAATTATATTGGAAAATAAATAAGAACAAAATACTAAGAAAGCTCCAAAATACCCAATATTACTTATTATTTTTGCTAGATGTCTAAGTTTATACTTCAAAGGACTTTCCCCACTATCCTCTTGAAGTTCCAAAGCTATTTTTCCATAAACAGTTTCATCGCCTACAGCTAAAACTTTCATTAAACATTCATTATTAGTTACAATCGTTCCTCTATATAATTTATTGTTTTCTTTGGCAATCCCATTTATAGGCACTTTTAAAGCATCATTTGACTCTCCATTAATACATGACTCGTCCGCAAAAACATTTCCGCTAACTACTACCCCATCAGCCGGAACAATATCACCACTCTTTAAAGAAACTATATCATTTACAACTATATCACTTATATCTTTTAAAACTACAACACCATTTCGTTTTACTTTTACTTCATTTAAACTATTTTTAGATAGTAAACTTTCAAATGCTTTTGAACTACCATACTCGCTTATACTAGAGATAAATGATGCCAAAAAAATAGCAATTAATACGCCTAAAGTTTCAAACCAATCATTATCTGCAAACAAAAATACAAATTTTAATGCCAATACTATTAATAAAATCTTTATCATTGGATCTCCTAAAGATTCCATAAATAATTTTAAAAAAGTATTTTTTTTAGTTTTTTTTATTTCATTATCGCCATACATCGTTCGGTACTTTTTAACTTCTTCATCACTTAATCCAATATAATCGTTCATATAACCTCCAATTAAGCATATGAATGAAGCTAAAAAAAATATGCATTTCTGCACATTTTTATTTTTTCTCTAAAATCTCTAAAATAGTTGGTACAATCTGTTTCTTTCTAGATACAAAACCTTTTAATAATTCTCCTTCGCTTATATTAGGTAAACTATAAGCTTCTGCCAAAATTTCTCCAGCAGACGTATTAAATAAAGCATAAGAATTATTATTAATAAAGTCAGTTACAAATAGACAAACAACTTTATATTCATTATTTACAGATATTTCATCTAATCGCTTTACATATTTATCAATATCTGGCTCAAAATCTCCAAAGGAAGTTGTAAACACTTGACCAATACCTATCTTATATTCACCAGCAACATAATTCTTAAAGTCTTTATAAATAACATCGTCAATACTCATACCCTTTATACTTACTCCACTTGCAAGTAAATCCATGCCATACTTTTTCAAATCGACTTTAGCTATCTTTGTTAAATTCTTAGCACATTCTCTATCTAATTCAGTTGTAGTAGGACTCGCAAATAACAAAGTATCAGAAATAATTCCACTTAGCATTAATCCTGCTATATTTTTAGGAATCTTCACTTTATATTCATTAAATAAAGTATATATAATTGTATTTACAGAACCTACACTCATATTTCTAAAATTAATTGGATTATGAGTACTTATGTTACCTATATTATGGTGATCAACTACTTCAATAATTTCTGCTTCATCTAGACCTTCGACACTTTGCGCTGGATCATTATGATCAACTAAAATTACCTTCTTTCTAGATAATTCGCTAGTATCAATAACTCTAAGCATTCCTTCACAGCACCCCTTATTATTAAGAAGTGGATAATTAGTATGTTTAAGTTTATTACTAATATCCAAAAAATCACTTAAATAATCCTGAGTATTAAAGCAAACAGCTGATGCAGCTCTTCTAATATTTTTAATTGGATTAGACAAAATAATAGTTCTTGCAGTTTTAAAAGTATCATATGGAGTTATTATTACATTTACTTTATTTTGTTTTGCAAGTTCAAGTTCACTTGGAGTTAAATTTCTATTGTTGATAATAATTAATAATTTAATTTTTTTCTTAATTGCATGATCAATGATATGTTCTCTATCTCCAACAATAACTATTGATTTATCACCTAAAGGAATATTATTAATAAACATTCTATATGGTAAAGCAACTGCTAAAGTATTACCACAAATATTATCATCAAACTTTATATAACTAGTAGCATTAAGGGTTTCAGCAATATTATCAAAAGTTGTATCTAAATAATTCGAACTACTACTAATAAGTTCATTAGCAATCTCTTTTAAAGAAACATATCCGATAAACTTTTTGTCATCATCAACTATTGGAATACCAGTAATTTTTTTGTCAGAAATATATTTATATGTTTCGTAAATTGACGTATTTTCATTTACATAATACTTCTTTTTATACTTTACATCCTTAAGTTGTAACTTTACATCATTTAAATATTTAGGAACTTCCACACCAAAAGTATTAAGTGCAAACTCTGTTTCTTTATTAATTTCACTTAAAACTCTAGGTTCAGATGGAACTCCTATTTCATTTTTTAAATAACTTAAGCTTATCGCTCCACATACACTATCTGTGTCTGGCTTACGATGCCCAAAAATTAAAATCTTATTCATAAAAATCACTTTCCTATTTTCTATATTATACACTAATTTACTAAATAATAAAATAACAAACTTAACTCTATCTAATTGTTATGCTATAATCATAATAGAGAGGTTAAACATGGCAAAAACTAAATTAAAATTAAAGAAAAAATTTAAAAAAAGGCTAATTATTTTTGTTTTTATTCTAATCGCATCAATTATTGGTATAAAGTCTTATAAAACATACAAATATCATCAAACATATGAATACAAACTTCTTGAGAAAAATTACACCAAAGAAGAGACTGATTTACTTCTAGAAAAATTAGATAAAACCAAAATTGAAGAATTACTAACCACCGAAAAAAATGAAAAACTAATAAACATTCTAAAACAAAAATACTTTTTAATCAAGAACTTAGACAAATATCTTGAATATTATGAGAAAAATTCTGATTTAGATTTACAAGAAGTAGTCGCTTTAGTAAATGTTCATCGTAACAAAGATTATTATGATGATATGGAAGAAACTGACACTAGTTTAGGTAACACAATGCTTGTCAATAAATATAATGCCCTAAGTAAAGACTATGAAGTTGAAAACTTAACAAACATAAGTAAAACATATAGTTATGGAGATAATAAAAAATTAAATAAGGAAGCTTATGATGCTTTCATTGACCTAGCAGAAGATGCCAAAAAAGAAGGATATACTATTTTAATCGTCTCATCTTATCGAAGTTATAAAGACCAAGAAGATGTTTGGAAAGACTATAAAGCTTCTTTTGGAACAAGAAAAGCTGATGCTTATGCAGCAAGAGCTGGATCAAGTGAACATGAAACTGGTCTAGCCATAGACGTAGCCGATTACTACGATGAAAATGATAAATTCGAAGACACCGATAGTTTTAAATGGATGCAAGCTAATGCTCATAAATATGGATACATTCTAAGATATCCGAAGGGCAAAGAAAATATCACAGGATATTCTTACGAAGCATGGCACTATCGTTATGTTGGCATTGAAACCGCTACAAAAGTTTACAACGAAGGCATCACTTACGATGAATATTATGAATATTATTTAAAAAAGTGAGTTTCAAACTCACTTTTCATTTGCTTTCATTTCAAATAAAATATCTCTAAGTTGCATCGCTCTTTCAAAATCAAGATCCTTAGCTGCCTTGCGCATCTCGTTTTCAATTTTTAACATCATATCACGAGTTTCTTTTTTACTTAATTTTTCTTTGCTTTCTTCTTTAACCTCATTTGAAATTAAATCTCTAATTTCCTTAACAACAGTTTTAGGTATAATTCCATGTTCCTTATTATAAGCTTCTTGAATGTTTCTACGCCTTTTAGTCTCTTTAATAGCTTTATCCATCGCTTCACTAACCGTATCAGCATACATAATTACATGACCATTTTGATTACGTGCAGCCCTACCAATAGTTTGAATCAAACTTCTCTCACTACGTAAGAAACCTTGTTTATCAGCATCCATAATTGCTATTAAACTAACTTCAGGAATATCAATACCCTCTCTAAGAAGGTTAATTCCAACAATAACATCATACTTACCAAGTCTTAAATCACGAATAATTCTAAGTCTCTCAAAAGTTTTAACCTCATTATGCAAATAAGCGACTTTTATATTAACACTTTTCAAATAATTAGTAAGTTCCTCCGCCATTCTAATCGTAAGCGTTGTAACAAGAACTCTTTCATTCTTATCTACTCTTTGATTAATCTCATCTATTAAATCATCGATTTGACCTTCAGTTGGTTTAACTTCAATTTCTGGATCCAAAAGTCCAGTTGGACGAATTATTGCTTCCGTAAACTTTCCACCAGTTAAAGATAACTCATAATCACCTGGAGTAGCGGATATATATATAGCTTCTTTAATTTTTTCATTAAATTCATCAAATTTAAGAGGTCTATTATCAAGTGCACTAGGAAGTCTAAAACCATAATCAACAAGAGTTTGTTTTCTCATTCTGTCACCATTATACATCGCTTTAACCTGTGGAATCGTTACATGTGACTCATCAACAACTAATAAATAATCATCACCAAAGAAATCCATTAAAGTTGATGGAGTCTCTCCCTCACCTCTAAGTGCTAAATGTCTACTATAATTCTCAATACCATGACAAAAACCAGTCTCCCTAAGCATCTCTAAATCATATTCACATCTTTCTTTAATTCTTTGCTCTTCAATTAATTTTCCTTTTTCATGAAAATACTTAATCTGTTCATCCTTTTCCTTTTCAATTCTTTTAATTGCTTCTGTAAGTTTTTCATCACCAGTAACGAAATGACTAGCAGGAAACAAAGTAATATGTTTAATATTTTGAATAATATTTCCGCTCAAAACATCAAATTCGCAAATTCTATCAACTTCATCACCAAAAAGTTCAATCCTTATACCATTCTTTCTTTCACTAGCTGGTACAACATCAATAACATCACCATTAACTCTAAACGTTCCACGATGAAAATCTAACTGATTTCTTTCATAAGTCATTGACACCAATCTATCAATTATAGTATTACGTTTAATCTTATCGCCAACACTTAATATAAGCATATTATTCTTATACTCTTCTGGTTCTCCAATACCATAAATACAAGAAACAGAAGCTACAACAATCGTATCTTTATAATTAATTAAAGCACTAGTTGCCCCATGTCTAAGTTCATCTATCTCATCATTAATACTAGAATCCTTTTCAATATAAGTATCCGTTGATGGAACATATGCTTCCGGCTGATAATAATCGTAATAAGATACAAAATATTCTACATGATTATTTGGAAACAACTCTTTAAACTCACTATAAAGTTGTCCAGCAAGTGTTTTATTATGAGCAAGTACCAATGTTGGCTTATTTACTCTTGCAATAACATTGGCAATCATAAATGTTTTACCAGTACCAGTAGCACCCAACAAAACCTGTGCTTTCTTGCCTTCCTCAACACCTTTAACAAGTTCATCAATTGCTTCAGGCTGATCTCCACTAGGTTTATACTTAGAAACTAACTCAAACATTGTCCCATCTCCTAACATCAACTATATTAATACATTTGTTTGTATATGTCAAGCATTAAAAAACTAGGAAAACTAATTCCTAGTTATATTATTTACATCTTTTCTTAATTAAATACCCTGCACCCATTAAAGTAATTAATGATAATGCACCAGTATAAATATAAGAAGCAGAATCATCTAAAGTAGCCGGATTCTTAACATCAGCAACATCTTCATATGCTAACACATAATTTGAAAATTTATCAGAGCTAAATACTAAAGAACCATTATCTACTTTAGCTGGAATTATTTCTGTTTTATCATCATGAATACGTAAAACAAAATAATTTCTTGCATAACCTGTCTTAACATTCTTTAAATCGTCTGTTAAAACCATTTTAAACTCAATTGGTGCTGTAACCTCACTAAGAGTACCAATCTCCTCATTATTCGCATTCTTAACAAGTAAACTAATATCAAAATAATTAGCTACTGTAAGTTTTTTAGATGACATTTTAACATAATCAGAAATCTTTGCTAAAACATCCTCACTCACTTCTTTAGCATCAAGTGCTTTTACAGATACTTCAATTGTTGGATTATCATTTTTAGTATCAATCTTACTATTTTCTAATGACTTATCTAAAGTATCTTTAACATCACCAGCAACACTAATTACATTATCTTTTGAAACAACTGGAAGAACTACCTTAATTTCTCTTTTAGCAACAGTACTAACTCCATTATTTAAATTAGAAGCATACCCATTAGCTATATATTTAGAAACATCACCAGTAAAAGTTCCACCTGTAATTACTGCACTAACCTTGCCAGAATATACACCATAACCTTCTTCTGGATTAGTAATTCCAGCCTCACTTAAACTTAATACATCAAAACCTGTTCTGTTAGAAGCATTAGTTGTAGCTTTAACATTACCGCTTACGTTAATAGTTACATTTTGCTCTACTTTTCCTAAATCATAAATAGCAATTGCGCTACCAGTTTTGTTTTCATTAATAAATTCGCCACCAGTGATATTTAACTCAAGCTTGTTTCCTTCAATTGCTTCAGTTGTATATGTTCCGCCTAAAACAAATAAAGCATCTCCTACCGCAATATTTTGCTCAGTGTAATCAGTTTTAATATCATTTACAACTGGATTAGCAATAAACTTACCACCACTAATATTAATAACTCCCATTCTAACTGAAAGTCCACCAGTAAGCGTTCCACCTGTAATTGTGCATCCTACAGGACTTGACATATAAATAGCTGGGCCTTCTTTAGCAATTAGCTCTCCACCATTAACAGTAACAGTTAAAGTGCCTTCAGTATTATTCCCAGAAATAGCTGAATTCATAGAACTAATCTTACCATCTTTAATAGTAATTACACCACCATCATAACCAGCAATACCATAACCAACTGGATTAGTAATAGTAGCCCCATCTAATGTAAATTCACCACCAATAACTTGTACTGTAGCTCCATTATCTAAACTACTAGTAAGTTCACCTGTACCCTTAGAATCTTTTAAAGTAACCTTACTCATAACGCCCAATACTGCATTTATTTTATGTCCATTTAAATCTATTGTAACGTCATTTCTTATACCAGTAGGATTACCTTCATAATCATCCTCAAGCACAATTGTTTTTTCACCAGACTTTATTAAATCAGATAATTCAGAAATATCGGCAGCATAAACATTAACTGAAAACCCAAAAGCTAACAAAGCAACTAGTGACAATAAACCTTTTTTCATTTCTCTATCCTCCTAATTTAAGGATAGCACTTTTAAAAATAATGGTCTATTGAAAAGCATAAAAAAAACTGGCTTTTCGCCAATTTTACATTAATCTCTATCTCTGCCAAATATAGCAAGTAATCTAAGAATTTCTAATGCACTAGATAAAACACCAGCAACATATGTATAAGCAGCTGCCCTAAGCATTTTACTTGCTCCATTTGCATCCGTATTATCAGTAAGACCTAATTCATTTAAATTATTAAGTGCTCTTTTACTAGCATCAATTTCTACAGGTAAAGTAATAAGCTGAAAAACTAAACCAAGACCATATAATGCTATCGCAAACATAATTAAATTATGCATCTCTAAAATAGCTCCAATAATAAGTAATACATAAGCAAATGTTGTTCCAAGATTAACTACTGGAAAGATAAAACTACGTAATCTCATAAAGAAATATCCATCTTTATCTTGAATAGCATGCCCACATTCATGTGCAGCAATTGCAAGTGAAGCTACACTATCACCATGAAAAACCTCTGTAGATAATCTAACTGTCTTTCTTGATGGGTCATAGTGATCAGTCATCTTTCCTTTAGTCTCAACAACATATAAATCTCCTAGACCATTTGCTTCTAATATTTTTTTAGCAGTATCAAGCCCCGTTAATCCCTTTGCATTCTTAACTACTCTAAACTTACTATAACTAGTACTAACATAAATCTGAGCAATTAAGGGAATCAAAATAGCAAGTAAATAAAGTAAATCCATCTATACCTCCTTATAAGTAGTGCCTTCCCTAGTATCAATCAAAATAATTCCCTTTGCTTTAAGTTCATCTCTAATTGTATCTGCAAGTTCAAAATCACGTTTCTTCTTCGCATCATTTCTAGCTTCAATTAACTTCATAATCTTATCATGATCTGCACTTACCTTCTTCTCACTAACTAAATTCAAACTTAAAACCTTATCAAAATTTCTGAGTAACTCTAACTTAGTATGACCATTAACCATTTCATCTTTAAGTAAATCATACACTAAAGTTATTGTATTTGCTGTATTTAAATCATTAGATAAATTCTCCATAAACTTATCATTATAAGAAGCAAACTCGCCTTCATCTAAATCTCCCTCATCCTTAATTAAACCAATACGGTTAATAAGTTTATCATACTGAGCCTCAACTTGATTAAGTGCCTCATAAGAAAATACTAACTGTTTACGGTAATGACTCTGTAAGCACATAAGTCTAAATGCAAGTGGATTATATCCCTTTTCTATAAGAACACTAACTGATAATACAGCGCCTTTACTCTTACTCATCTTACCAGTTTCATCCATTAAATGCTCGTTATGGAACCAATAATTACACCATTTATGACCTAAATAAGCCTCACTTTGAGCTATCTCATTAGTATGATGTGGAAAAATATTATCTACTCCTCCACCATGAATATCTAAGTGCTCACCTAAATATTTTAAACTAATTCCTGTACACTCAATATGCCATCCTGGATAACCAGTTCCAAAAGGTGAATCCCACTTTAAATCTTGATCTTCAAACTTACTCTTCGTAAACCACAGTGCAAAGTCTGCCTGATTACGCTTACTATCATCATAATCAACGCCGTCTCTAACACCAACCACCATGTCATCTTCTTTATGATTAGTTAATTTATAATAGTCCGTAAGTTTACTAACATCAAAATAAACATTTCCACCTGACTTATAAGCATAACCTTTATCAAGCAAAACATTTATTATCTTAATATATTCATCTATATTATCAGTAGCGGGACTAACAACGTCTGGTCTGCGACAGTTAAGCGCATCAAAGTCCTTAAAAAATGCATCAGTATAAAACTTAGCAATATCCATCACACTTTTGTGCTCAGCCTTAGCACTCTCAACCATTTTATCCGCACCACTATCACTATCACTTTTTAAATGTCCAACATCTGTAATATTCATAACTCTCTTAACATCATATCCTAAATATCTAAGTGTCTTATCTAAAATATCATGTCCAATATAATTACGCATATTACCTATATGAGCATAATGATAAACAGTAGGGCCGCATGTATAAAACTTTACCTTTCCTTCTTCATAAGGAACGAACTCTTCTACAGTTCTAGTTAATGTATTATATATTTTCATAATGCCTCCTAACAAATATTATAACACAAGCCCTAACTAGCCGCAAACCCCACTTTAGTACTCACCTCTTCATCAATCAAAAACATCACTGACTTATCCAAATAAAGTCTCTCATTCAAATTATTTTCAATATACCCCTTATCCTTCATCATCCTAATTATATTATCTAAAACCCTTCCCCTCTTATTATAATTATCAAATACCACCAAAGAAAAAGGATTCTCACTAATCTTATTATATAAATAATTAGTACTAACAAACTTATTTAAACTATACTCATCATTATAATCTGCGCAATCTATATCAATCACATTAACACCTAAACACTTACCTATATCAAATGGTGCACGTCTTTTATCATCACTACCACTAAATACCATATACTTACTTTTACCAGTGCACTTAAACATCTTAACAACATTATCAGCAAGCACCTCTGAATACTTATCACTAAGCACCGCTCTTACCTTACCAAGCGCTTCATCACTAACTAAAGAAATATTACACCTCTTACTTATTACTTCATACACATCTTCCTTCGTAAGCCTCTGCTTTTTACCTTCCAAAGCTATCTTAGATAAACTAGTATCCAATATATCAATTGACTTATCAGGATTATAACTATTAGATAAATACTTATCACACAAATCTACTAAATACTTAATAACATTAGAATTAATCTTCAAATTATAAAAATCCTCATAACTCTTCTTTAACTTATTTAATATTGTAACCGTATCCTTTAAACTAGGCTCATTAACAATCACCTTCGCAAACCTTCTCGCAAAGGCCCCATCTTTCTTTAAATACTCATCGTACTCCCTTTTAGTAGTAGCTCCAATAATCTTTAAATCATCCCTAGCTAAATATGGTTTCAAAATATTAGCGCCATCAACTCCAGCTTCACTAGAACCCGTCTTCATAATCGTATGAATCTCATCAATAAATAAAATAATATTCCCATTACGAATAACTTCATTAATAAGCCCATTTACTCTCTCTTCAAACTCACCACGATACTTAGTTCCCGAAACCAAACTAGAAGTACTAACTAAATAAACTTCTTTCCCCTTTAATCTATCTGGGACGCACCCGCATTTTATCCTCCTAGCAAGTTCATACGCTATCGCCGTCTTTCCAACTCCAGGCTCACCAACAAGTAATGGATTATTCTTACCCTTTCTTAAAAGTATCTCCATCACTTCATCAAGTTCTTTATCTCTTAAATAAATCTTATCTATTTCTTTATCAGTTAAACACACCCCAATAGATGATAATATCTTAGGTTTATCCAGCTCTTTAACAAGTGCATCTGTATCTACTCCCATATTATAAGCTACCCTAAGTGCAATCCCATCACTTTCCCCAAACAAAGAAGAAAGCAAATATAACTCATCCATCTCTTTATGCTCATCATAACTCTTATTATAAGCATTATCGATAACTAACTTAAGAAGTGGCGTATACAAAATAACTTCACTCTTCTTAGAAGCCTGCCCAATTAATCTAACAAGCTCATCCCTAAAACCAGCATACGTCAAATTAAACTTATAACAAATTCTCTTTACCCTATCTCTTTTTAACAAAGCAAGAAGTAAATGCTCCGTCCCAACATAAGGATGCCTTAAATTAAGCATTTCTCCTTCCGCAGACTTTAATATCATACAAACATCTTTATTAAAACACTTGTCCATAAAAAAATCCTCCTTTTATATCTTATGATATAATGTGGAAGATTTACCCTTCTTATTCAAAAACAATTATCTAATCTTAATCTATCCGCAAGTGTTGCAATAAACTCTGAATTAGTTGGTTTAGCTCGATCATAATCTACAGAGTGCCCAAATAAAGACTCCATTAAATCATAATCACCTCTACTCCAGCTAACCTCAATCGCATGTCTAATTGCTCTTTCAACTCTACTTGACGTTGTATCATACATCAAAGCAACCTCTGGATATAACTCCTTCGTAATTGCCCCAATCATTGATGGATTCTTATACATTAAACTAATACTATCTCTAATATATGAATATCCCTTAATATGAGATGGAATACCTAAAGAATGTAGCATATCAGTAATCGCTCCATTTAAAGACTTCTCATCTAAAAGTAACTCTTTACTCTTAGTTTTATAAACCTCTTTAACCCTTGAAGATAAAGACGCCATATCATATGGTTTTAACATATAATAATTAACACCCTCATCCATACACTTACTAATAATAACTGCAGAATTTATACTAGTAGTAATAATACTCTTTACACTTATTCCCTTTTTACGAATAGTCTCTAAAACACTTAATCCATCCATTTTAGGAATAATTAAATCCATGATTAGGACATCAAAATCATGAGCATGCTCCTCAATCATTCTAACTGCTTCTTCACCATCACTAGCACTAAAAGCAATCTCAATATCACTACTATCACTAAAATACTTCTTTACGTCACGAACAGCATCACTACTATCATCAACCATAAAAACACGTATTTTATTCATTCTTTAATTATCCATTTCGTACTAACACACAAATCAATTATAATACAAACTTCGCCATAACCCTAGAAATTATTTTGTAAACTATTGTAAATAAACGTAAACTTTTGTCGAATTATAATTCATTGACACACTCTTTTACATCATCTTTACTAAGTTCTTTACTAACAACTCCTCTAAAACCTGCATCAAGTAATTCTTTCTTTCCTTCAAATGTAAGTTCATCACAAAGAACAACAACCATGCACCCTAGTCCCTCTTTTTTTACTTTATATATGAAGCTTCTAGCATCTATCTTATCCATATTTTCATCAATGAAAACTAAATCATAATGACTACCACTTCTTAAATCATCAAGTAAATCTTTAGTAACATCATAATCGTCAACTACATAGTTTTTCTTTAATGCATTCTTAATTGTCTTTACAGTTTTCTCATTAGCACTAACTACACCAATACGTTTCTTACTTAAAAGAGACTCATTATACCTATCAATAACTCTATCTTCCTTAGTTTTTTCACTAGGAACAATCTTCTGATCAAGAATAATCTGAATTTTAGTACCTTTTCCTTCTTCACTATTAATTGAAATAGTGCCACCTATTAAACTAAGCATCTTACGCACAACTGATAAATTAACAATCTTATTATCAATATTATCAATATCCTCATTACTCATCTCATCATGATTAGTCATTATCTCATTATGTTTAAGAATATCAATACCGCTTCCAGAATCCTCAACAATTAATATAAGTCTGCACACATCATACTTAATAATTGAACTTGCTCTAAACTCAATAAAACCTTTATCAGTATACTTTATCGCATTATCAATAACTGAATTAAGTATTTGCTTAACCTTCATTGAATCACCAAACAAATACTCTGGCATGCCATCACTTAAAATATATCTAAAATCAACACCTTTATGAGCTCTATCCTTATTACTTAAATAAAGACTATCCAAAAGCAATCTAACATTATACTTATTTTTTATATCTTTAATATACTTAGAATCAAGAGAAGAAATATCAATTGTTTGTTTAATATTATTACGAGATTCATTTACAATATTTCTTAGTTCACTTACCTCAAATAAAATATTCTTACTCTTAGTCATAGATGCAATGTTATCACTAATTTTATCAACCTTATCAAGCTTATCTTTAATATCCATTGTAACAACACTTAAGAAATTACTCTTTTCATTACTTGTTTGCTCAGATAAATTTCTTGCTCTAGTAACCTCCGCAACCATTTTCAAATCTGGATTTTCAATCGTAAAATACATGATAAATAATACTAAAGTTTCCATAGAAGTAGTAAGCGTTACTTCCGGATTTAGTCTTTGAATAAATACAATTAAAATATTAAAAAGCGTAAAAACATAAAATGGAATAACTTTTTTAGTATCAACCTTTTTAAAATTAATAAGCGTTGCAATAATACTTAAAGTAATAAGAATTGTACCAACATTATATACATAATCACAAGCTGCACCAGTCGCAAAACCTCTCGCTGTCTTTATTGGCAAAGCAAAAATAATAATCACACTAGCTACTAAAAAACCAAAACTAAACTTTCTAATTAAATTAAACACTTTTTCTTTATCACCTAAACATAGTGAATAAATATAAAGAGTCATAATTATTGTAAAAGCTGTCAAAAAAGACATAAATGCTTTAGTAAAAATATGAGAAATCGGTGCATTTTCCGGAAAACTAAATCCAACTACACTACAAAGTGACTCACCAATTAAACCAAGCAAATTAACAACAAGTAAAATAGAATAATATTTTGTTTCTCTAGTTTGTAAATGATTTTTCTTAAAATAAACTATATTCAAAACAATTGAATAAATCAAAGAAAAACCAATAATATATATATACTTCATACAATCCTCCTATAATAAAATTCTATCACAAAAAAAAAGATAAGTCTATTTCTTTAAAACCTTACCTTTTCTATCAGAATAAACATATAAAAGATTTGTCACACTCTCACATTTTGGAGTATAACCCTCATCAATAAGTGGATGAACATCTCTCTTACCACTAGGAGCAACTGGGAATCCCTCTTCAAAACTTCTAATTCTAATATATAACTTATCTAAAAGTTCCTGTGGAAATTTAGAAGCTAATCTCTTTGAAATACTCTTAAGAACCTTATCTGTTCTCGTAACTCCAGGTTGAAGCATAATATGCATAACATAAGCTTCACCAATCGTATCATCATATATCTTAACTAAAGAACCGGTCATAATATTTTTAGTATCACTTAAAACAGTATCACAAACCTCATAACAAGGAATGCTTTGGCCATCACTTAACAAAATATTATTATTTAATCTATCTTTAATCTTAATACTTCCAGTCTTAGTCTTTACGGCAACATTACTCATCTTTAAGAACTTTCTGCCATCACTAGCTTCCATATAAGGACTATCTATATGCAATTTAGGAAAATCTTTTTCTGTATAATAATATCTAGCCATATCACAAGGACTCTTAGCGCCAATTATACCTGGCTCATTAACTTTGCAATAATCACCATTCTCATCAAGAATTACAACCTCAACAAATGGTAAACAATTTAGTCCTAAACTATCTTTATAAAAAGCATTTGGTGGAAGCTTTTCCATATAGCCTTTAAACAACGTTGTAAACACTCCACTTGCTTCACCAGTTCCTCCACCTATAGAATAACAAGATGGAAAATGTAACTTACTAACACCAAACTTATGCTTACGTGCAACCTTATTAAAATATTTCTCACTACCCTTATCCATACCTTCGCCAGTAATAGTAGGAGCAATAAGTTCACCAAGCTGACCATTACGATAACCAGTTCCTGCAAGCCCATCACACAATCTTCTAAATTGCTCATCATTCTCTAAAGCATTACATAACTCATAATTAAACGCTTGACTTCCCGGTTGATAATTGGCTCTATGCATAATTACTGAATACTTAAAGAAATCCTTATCATAAACTGGTTCCAAACACAAAGTACAGCCATGATATAAAGCATCCATCATAGAACATAACTCCATATGTGTATAAGGAGGAATATGAAGTAATGACTTAATACCATCCATATTAGTTAAATTTGTAATATCTCTATCTTTAAACCTAGCAATAGTAGCATAACTTCTATTATTATGAAGAACTCCCTTTGGAACTCCAGGATTAGTCGTACCACTAGTATAAGTAATTACTGCTGGAGAATCTAAACCAGTATCCGCAACTACCTTACCATTATAATCCTTACCAAGCATCTCAAACTCACTTGATGAAGTAACCTTTTTATCACTCTCAGCCTTTATCGCATCAAACTTACTATCAAAAAGCCCTGGATGAAACTTCTCATCTATTTCTGAATAAACATTGCCATTCTTTAAACTATCAGCTAAAGAAAAAACTACAATATTATCTAAATTTGTTGCACTAATTTTATCTTTTAACATTCCATAAACATCATCACTTACAAACACAGTCTTACTACCAGAATTTTCTAAAATAAACTTAGTATAATCTTTATCAAACCACTCACCTAAAGAATTAAGCTTTGCACCAATTAAATTTGCTGCTAAAAACAAATAAACAAACTCTGGCATATTACTAGCACAAACAGGAATTTCACTACCTTCATCATATCCCATTGCTTTTAAACTTTTAGCATAAGCATAAACCTTACTTAATAATTCCCTATAAGTAATCTTATTACCACGATAAAGAATAGCAGTTTTATCAAGATTCTTCTTATTTCTCAAAAAAACCTCAATACCATATGAATGATTACTAAATGCATCCATCTCTGCAATAACCATCTTAGCTCTATCACTAATCTTTATATCCGTTACATAATGTTTTTTCCACTTATAACCATGCTCTAAAGTATCAGAAACATCAGCTTGCATATCTGCAATATAATCAGTATATTTACTATTACTTATTCCCATATAAATAAGTCCCCCATTCAATGCCTATATAATAACAAAAAACATAAAAAAAATCAATTACGTCAAAATAAAAAAAGCATCAATTATGATGCCCTATTTCTCTTTAGCTACACTTAATGCTCCACTAGATACACTTTCAGCTATTGTCAATAACTCTGTACCAGTTAACTTATTACTAGAGATATAAAAATCAATCTTATTACTAGTCCAATAAAGCGAATTAGATGAAAGTGCTCCCATTGTCTGACTTAACAAAAGTGGCTCACCAAAAACCGGTATTATCTCAAACTCTTCACTAGCCTTAGACACTTCTTCAACTAAAGTAAACGGACTATCACCAGTGAAAGTTAAAATAACCCTATTTCCTTCATCCGTAGATACAACATCCTTACTATTTAAATAAGTATTCTTAGGTAAATATAATGGATATACTATATCATCTATTGTTTTACTAGTTTCTTCCTCTAAATCAACATTATTATCTATCAAAGACTCTAACTTAAAGTAATCATTTTTAAATGTCGGTTTAAAATCAATTGAAGTATAATTAACCGTTATCTTAACATTACCTTCAGCATCTAATATCTCAACCTTAGTAACATCTTCATCCTTATTTAAATAAATCTTCTCACTAACCAAATTAGCATTATTTGGATAATTAACCTTAGCAGTTATAATATACCCGTCATCACAAGGTTCACCTTTACTATCTGCATCATTTTTAATATCATTTACTAATGAATCAATTAAATACCCCTGAGAACCATTATCCGGCCACTCAGATTGAAACTTAAAACTCTTATTCAAACTAGGTGTTACAACATAAACATCATCACCACTTTTTAATATCACTTGTTCATGATTATTTATTTGATTTACTAAATTAACACGATAATCAGTATTACTCTTAGCAGCTACAACATTATAAGAAAAAACATCTTCATTACTACTAATACTCATAGTTCCTTTCATCAAATAAGAACTCTTCTTCTCTATCTTACTAACAAAACTATCTTTTATATTAGAATTAGCATTCTTACCACACCCCGTAAGCATAAGTCCTAATAAAACAAAAACAACAAACTTTTTCATTTAACCTCCTATCTAATAATATTTTTAATATTAGCTTTTATGTATAAAAAAAATAAACTAATCCATAATAAAACTAGAAAAGAGGTTATATATGTCGACATTACAAAAAATATGTCTAAGTATTACCATAATTGGTGGCATTAACTGGGGACTAGTTGGTTTATTAGACTTTAACTTAGTTGAAGCAATATTTGGTACAGAATCTATAATTCCTAGAATTGTATATTCATTAGTAGGTCTAACAAGTTTAATTAATACCGGCATACTAATTATGGACTTAGATGAACACGAAGCCTAAATAAAGGCTTTTTTAAATGAAAAAAAGTACTAATTAGTACTTTCAACAACATAATAATAATTATCTACTTTTATTAAAATAACAGTAGCTTTATCATCATACCCTAAATCTTCTTTATACTCAAATGACAAAACTACCTTTTTGGCATCATATTCAGTTTCATCAATTTTGTATTTAACATCAGTAATCTCATCAGCATTAACCTTAATAACCTCAGGAAGGATTTGATTTCTATTACCATCAGAATTATCTTCAAGATATTTATATAGCGTATCTTCAACGTTAAGCTTAAAGTTTTCTCTACCCTTCTCTAAAACCAAATCAGTTCCACCAACATCATACTTGTTTACCTTATTAGATAAAGTATATAAATCAGTAACAAACATCTTAGAAATTACCTTTGCATAATCATCATCATTAACACTATCTGCCTTTAAAACATCCTTTAATTCATTAAACAATGTCTTTTGTAACTCAGTAGCATTACTCTTTAAAACATAATTATACTTATCAACCGAATCAATTTGCTTAACGTCATTTTTTTTAGTATCACGATTAGTCAAATTATAATAAATACCACCTATAGAATATATTAAAATCAAAACTAATACTACTAACCAAGTCTTTTTTTTATTCATTTTTTCTCCTTTTCACCACTAGTTACCCCAATTAAATTATAAACAATAATATCATTAGAAATATCTATAATCTTATCTGCTTTATTCTTAGCATTAGTTATATACTCTTCACTAAGAACCTCATTTAAATTAATAGCTTTATACTCTTCCTTAGAGTTATAGTAATAAACTTTATTTGTTAAGAAATTGCCATTTGGGAATGCTACAATATTATCGTCTTTAATTTCAAATATATCATGTCCTAAAGCATATTTATTATATATTCCAAACATATTTCCAATTGTTGGCATAACATCTATCATACCCATATAATAATCAATTTGTTTCTGGAACTTTTCATTTTTACTCCAAATAATTAATGGAGTCTTTTTATTTAATTCATTATCATAATAATCATATGGAATATAACCTTCATCATCTTGTGTTAAAACCCTGTCTGTTTCTGCATCATAATTATAATAATAATTAAAATCTTTTAAACTAATCTTAGGATCATGATCACCATAGAAAACAAATATTGTATTATCAAACTTATCACTATTATTTATATATGAAATAAACTCTCCCATAGCTTCATCTGCATAAAGACCACTTCTTATATAATCTCCTAATATTGTATTTTCTAAATAATCTCTTTTTACAATATCGTATTTTCCAGTTTCTTCATTATATACTTTTGCCGTTTTAGTCAAATCAATTTGCGTAAACAATTCATTATTAGCAAATGGAGTATGATTAGATAATGTAATTACAGTTCCCATATAATTAGTATTATTTTCCTCAATATTTTCAAGAATATTAATACTTTGTTTAAAGAAAGACTTATCACTTATTCCTAAACCAATTTCTTCGCTAATATCATAAGAAGTACTTGAATAAAAATCCCTGTAACCTAAAGACGGATGCATAACTCTTCTATTCCACATTGAAGCCTTATTACCATGCATACTAAATGTGTAATACCCTTGCTCACTAAATAACTTAGGAATAGTAACATAATCTCTATCATAATAACTTACAAAAACAGTACCATTTGTTGCTGGCATCAAAGAAGAAGTTAAAGTAAACTCAGTATCACTACTTGTACCAACACTTATTTGAGGATAAAAATTACTAAAATACATGCCTTCCCTAGCAAGTTTATTTATATTAGGTGTTATCTCAACCCCATTAATATTAGTATTCATAAGAAAATCAGTCATACTCTCCATATGTACAAATATAACATTCTTACCCTTAAATATATCAGTATATTCATTATTACTCTTCTTGATAGTATTTTCAGCATAATAATCAGTAAAATCCTTAAGTGCAACATCATAACCAAACATTGAAGTTATTTTAGGTCTTAATGTATTAACTAAATCATTTATCTGATAAACAATTATTCCAAACTTATTAACAATATATTCACGATTCCACTGTTTAGCTAATCTCGAAAAAGCTGTAGCTGAAAGCATTGTAGCTCCTAAACATAAAACGAAAATTCCATAAAGTAAAACCTTTTTAAGCAAATTCTTACTATTTTCAAATTTTGCTACAAAATTAAAATAATCTCTATTAGTTAAATGTCTATTAAATAATAAGAAAATAATCGGTGCAAGCAAATATATAAAATGTAAAACATTCATTTTAGCAAATACAGCGTCTCCTACTTCACCAACCTGACCAAGAGCTGTTAATAAACTAAATGAAGCAAAAGAACTATAAAAATCATAATAAACAGCATTAACTATACATACAACATTTAAAAGTAAAAGCATTATAAAGTAATAATTAAACTGTTTTTGAGGTTTATAAAAGAAACCAAAAGCACCAATAATTAAAATTGCTGCCAAATCAATAACAGAAGCACTAAACCATATACTTCCAGTTGTATAAATTCTCAAATAAAAAGTACACAAAAAAGAAAGAAGCACATATAAACAAAACTGTCTATTATACTTAATAAAGTTTATAAACGAATTATAATATTTCTTTACTTTCTTTTTCATATAATCCTTCCTTAAAGCACAATAAAAACATGCATTAAATACTACAATTATAATACCCTATTACAAGAAAAATTTCAAGTTAGGCCAAACTGTTGAAAACAAAAGGAATATCCACAATAATCTCGTGAATATCCCAGTGGC
>JAUNFK010000027.1 GCA_030525085.1 bacterium | reverse complement strand
CCTTCTAAATATTTTTCCATTAGACTTTCGTCTGATTCAACAACAGCTTCAATTAGAATAGTTCTGTATTCTTCAGCTTTTGCTTTCATATCTTCTGGAATTTCAATTTCATTTAATTCTTGTTGTTCTGTTCCATCGTAAGCGTATGCTTTCATTTCAACTAAATCAACATATCCAGTGAAATGATCTTCGCTACCGATTGGTAACATAATAGCAGCTGCGTTAGCACCTAGTCTTTCTTTAATAGTCTTTAAACTATAATAGAAGTCAGCACCCATTTTTTCCATTTTGTTTGCACAAATCATTCTTGGAACTTTGTATTCGTTTGCTTGTCTCCAAACTGTTTCAGTTTGTGGTTCAACGCCTGCTTGAGCATCGATTAGAGCAACGGCTCCGTCTAATACTCTTAAACTTCTTTGTACTTCAATTGTGAAGTCTACATGTCCTGGTGTATCGATAATGTTTAATCTGTAGCCTTTCCAGTGAGCAGTAGTGGCAGCACTAGTAATTGTGATACCTCTTTCTTGTTCTTGGGCCATCCAGTCCATTTGTGATTCACCATCATGTGTTTCACCAATACGGTGAGTAATTCCTGTTAAGAATAAAATTCTTTCAGTAGTAGTTGTCTTTCCGGCATCGATGTGAGCCATGATACCAATATTTCTTATTTTATCTATAGAAACGTCTCTTGCCATCTGTTACACCTACCATCTATAGTGAGCAAATGCTTTGTTAGCTTCTGCCATTTTATGAATATCATCACGTTTTTTAACAGCTCCACCGACACCATTTGCAGCATCCAAAATTTCTGCAGCTAATTTATTAGCCATTCCCTTACCTGGACGAAGTCTTGCATAGTTTACAAGCCAACGAAGAGCAAGTGTTTGTTTTCTTGTTTCACTAACTTCAATAGGAACTTGTACGTTTGATCCACCTACACGGCGTGATTTAACTTCTAAAGATGGGCTAATATTTTCCATTGCTTTATTAAAAGTTTCCATTGGGTCAGCTTTAGTTTGTTCTTTAATAATATCAAATGCTTCATATAAAATCTTTGAAGCAGTACCTCTCTTACCATCGTTCATAACAGCATTGATAAGTTTTGTAACTACTTTAGAATTATATAAAGGATCTGGTAAAACATCACGTTTTACTGCACGTCTTTTACGCATATTTTCTCCTCCTTATTTTCTATTTAGTTTTAGGTCTTTTTGCACCGTATTTACTTCTTGATTGTTTACGGTCATTAACACCTTGAGTATCTAGTGTTCCACGAATTACATGATAACGTACACCGATAAGGTCTTTAACACGTCCACCACGAATTAGTACTACACTATGTTCTTGTAAGTTATGTCCTTCACCTGGAATGTAAGTATCAACTTCACGTCCGTTTGATAGTCTAACACGAGCATATTTTCTTAATGCTGAGTTTGGCTTTTTAGGTGTTTTAGTACCAACACGAGTACATACACCTCTCATTTGTGGATGATTAGTTTCTGTTGATTTTCTTTCCATGCTGTTAAATCCAACGTTAAGTACTGGACTCTTTCCTTTTCTTACTTTTGGTTTTCTCTTAGTTTTAACCAATTGATTAATTGTAGGCATATTTTTAGCTCCCTTCCCATGCACACACCCTGGTGTGTTGTATTTCGCTTAAAGTTAAGTTCTATCTGGGATAGAACCTAAAATTAAATGCACAAATAATATATCATTTTATTATATTATTTGTCAATATAAATATTACAGATTTTTGCTAGTTTTTAGTGTATTTAGAAGAAAAAAGCCTTTTGGGCTTAGTCTATGTTTACTCCTTTATTAAGTTCATGTCTGCTTATAAAGTAAAGCACTATGATATAAATTGTATAAATTATAATTACTAATAGTAAGAATAGTTTTAATGCACTATAACTTATAACTCCAGTTCCGGTAAATAAGGCATTCATATCTTTATTTGCTAAGCTTATTAAATATATTATTAATAGTGATAGTGCGGAGAAAGATAGCCAGTATATTCCACTATATAGAACTGATTTGATAACTTTACCATTATTTGCTTCGTGTCCTTTGATTATTCCAGTGATACCAATCATTAAAATAAAAGTAAACTCTAGAAATAATACGATAAATAGAATTAATAATATTTTAGTTACTGAACTATTTAAGGTTGTTGCTACAATTTGCATACTTTCTTTTATGTAATTAATTAGTGATTCATTATAAAATGCAATAAAGAAAGATATCGTAATTATTAGTATTCCGAAAAGCATAGTTATGATTCCAGATAAAACTTTAGATGAAAGAATAGTTTTACTTTCAACTGGAAGTGTGTGTGTTAGATAAGCTTCGTCTTTATAAAGATTGTTTCTTACTCTTATCCAAGTACGAATTATGCCATTAAATAGAACGTTTAACATGCCAGTTATGGTGATGCTTGTTAGGACTGCTTTAATAATGCTTGTGATTACACTTTCATTTAAAAAACTCGTTAACCTCGTTAAAATAGCAAAGATTATGGTTATCGCACTCCAGATATACTCTACTTTTAAAATCCATTTAAGGTCATATTTTAGTAAATTTTTTAACATTTGAACATCCTCCTAAAGATTTCGTCGATACTAGCGTTTTCTTTGTTTCTTAGTTCATCGGCATCACTAGTAAGTTTAATCTCGCCTTTATCAATGAAAATAACTTCGTCAAGAATTCTTTCAATGTCAGATATTAAGTGGGTTGAAATAATGATGCTTGCTCCTTCGTTAAAGTTAGTTAGGATTGTATCAAGAATGTAATCTCTTGTTGCTGGATCTACGCCGCCTAGCGGTTCATCTAGAATGTATAGTTCTGCTTTTCTACTCATAACTAGAACTAATTGAACTTTTTCTTGCATGCCTTTACTCATTTTTACTATTTTTTGATTTTCGTCTAGGTCTAATTTTTTTAGTAAATCTTTTGCTTTGTCAATATCAAAGTTTGCGTAGAACTCTTTAAAAAAGTATAATGTTTCTTTGATTGTCATGCTTTTATCAAGGTATGTTCTTTCTGGAAGATAAGCTATATTTAGTTTGCTTTGTGGTCCTATTTTTTCTCCTTTAAAAATTATTTTACCTTCAGTTGGCGTAAGAAGTCCATTAATTAATTTAATTAAGGTTGTTTTACCAGTTCCATTTTTACCTAGCAAGCCAATTATTTTTCCACGCGGAACTGTTAAGTTAATATTTTTAAGTACTTGTTTTTCTCCATAATTTTTATAGAGATTTTTTATTTCAAGTAATTCCATTTTTTATTTTATCCTTTCCTTTATTTCTTGTTTAGTAATACCTAAGGAAATCATTTCAGATAAATAGTTTTGGGTTAAATTGTCTGCATAGTCATTTTTTATTTTGTTTATTATCTTTACATCTTCAGTAACGAATTTACCATTTGTTCTTTCGGTTTTAATTAATCCATTTTCTTCTAATTCAATTAGGGCTTTTTGCATTGTATTTGGATTAACTTTATGTGTTAAAGCAAGTTCGCGAACTGATGGAATACGCTCTCCAGGAACTAGTTTTCCAGAAATTATTTGTTTTTTAATTTCACTTACTATTTGCAAATAAATTGGTACTGAATTATTAAAAACTGTATCCATGATTTCTCCTTCTAATTGTATTACTTAACTAATACAATAATACATTTATATTATATCTTTGTCAAGAAAAAAAGTTACAGGATAGTAACTTTAGCATCTATCTGTACATGTTTGAGGATAGATTTCATCTATTAATGTTGTTAGGTTATCTTTGGTTATTTCTGATATTGTAGACATTTTTTTGCCATTTTGGTAAGCAATGATAACTGGCGTATTTGTAACTTCAAATATTTTTAATATTTGTTCTTTGTTCGAATCATCTGTTTTAAGATAATAGGCTTTATTAATAGACTTTTTTTCAAGTGAATCTAAGAATATTTTAGCTTCTTCCACATTATCTTTAGTTCCAATAAAGATTATACCTGTGTCATTTGATACTATACTTAGATTATCTATATTAATTTCTTCAATAATTTGATTTTCTAAATTAAAATCATTTGTAAATGTGTTTTCGGATTTTTGCGTGCAAGCAGTAATAAATAATATGCAAGCGATTATCGTGATGATTTTTTTCATTTTTCTACCTTACTTTCGTCAAAATCTTTGGTTGTATATTTATCACATTTAATATAGGCTTTATAATCAAATGTTGCTAGATTCTTCTTAATAAATACGTAGCCGTCACAGTCATGTTCATTTTCTTTTATAAGCCCTGTTTCAAGAAGCTTTTTATAACTTATTGTTGTTTGACTTGATGGCATTTCACTAATGTATTGTCCCATGTAACTTTGTGCAGCAAAAACAAGCTCTTTTTCTATTTCAGTGTATGGTGAGTTTTGATTTTTGATTTTTATACCAATAAATGTTAATCCCCCAACAAGGATTACGGCGATTGTTATCCATACGTATAGTATCTTTTTCATCTTCCGACCTCCGTATAATTTCCTGATGGGTATTTGTTATCAAAACTATCATAGAAATGGTAAATTAGATATATTGCTACTAGGAAAAAGCAAAATAAGATTCCCATTAAAAAGAACATTGCTCTAAAGCCCCAGCCTTTATTATTTAGTTTCATAAATTATCTACCTCTTGTTTTTAATTATAGTATATTTTTTATTTTTTGCCAAGAAAAAAACCTCATTTGAGGTTTTAATTAAGCTAGTTCGATTGTAGCGCCAGCTTCTTCTAATTTAGCTTTGATTTCATTAGCTTCGTCACTTGAAACGTTTTCTTTGATGTTTCCACCATTGTCAGCTAAAGCTTTAGCTTCAACTAGTCCTAGACCAGTGATTTCACGGATAGCCTTAATTACAGCAATCTTAGTAGCTCCAGCGTCTTTTAATACAACAGTCTTTGTTGAAGGTCCTTCTTCTGCAGCAGCAGCAGGAGCAGCAGCAACAGCAACAGCTGATGGGTCTACACCAAATTCCTCCTTCATAGCGTCAACTAATTCTTTAACTTCAAGAATAGTCATTTCTTTTAAAGCATTAATAAAATCTTCTTTATTTAATTTTGCCATTTAAATCATTTCCTTTCTTTCTACTTTTCTAATCCTTCAGCATATAAGTTTAATGCTATAGATAGATTTTTTACGTGTTCTATCATACCACCTGCAAGCATTGTTAGTAAGCCTTCCATAGATGGAATAGATGCATATTCGTTAATTACGCTTGGTTCAACAACTTTACCGTCGATTACACCAGAGATAATGTTAACGTTCTTATGATCTTTACCAAAGTTGCTAAGTACCTTAATTGGTTCAAGTAATTTTTCACCAAATAGGATAGCATTTGGTCCTTCTAAGTAAGTGTCTAAATCTAGATTAAGTTCATCTGCAGCACGCTTAACTAAAGTATTTTTGTAAACTTTAATTTCACCGTCAGCATCTTTAAGGTTTTTACGTAGTTCAGATAGATCACTAACTGTTAAACCTTGGTATGAAAATAATACTACTGATTCAGAATTTTTGAACTTTTCTGTTATCTCATTAACTATTTCTTTTTTTAAGTTAAGATTTTTTTCACTTGCCATATTTTTCCTCCTTTATATTTTTTATAAAAAAACTTTCCATACGGAAAGCAATCAGAGTTTAGATTTAACTTTCCTCGGTAGGATTATTAAGCATTTGCCCCTACTGTCTACGGCAAAAAGTTTTTTTAACGAATTTATTATATTACATTAACAATTATTTGTCAAAAGAATTTAAATCAATTTTAATTCCAGGACCCATTGTTGTACAAATAGAAATACTCTTAACGAATTTTCCTTTTACAGTTGTAGGTTTTGATTTGATAATTGTGTTAATGAAATATGTTAAGTTTTCTGATAAAGCTTTTTCATCAAATGAAACTTTACCAATGATACCATGAACATTTCCTAAAGAGTCTGCACGGTATTCAACCATACCTTTTTTAATATCAGTAACAGTTTTTGCTGGAGTAGTTGTAACTGTTCCAGTTTTAGGGTTTGGCATTAAGCCTTTAGGTCCTAATACTTTACCAATTTTACCTAAGGCAGGCATCATTTCTGGAGTTGCTACGATTGTATCATAATCGAACCAATTTTCATTAGCGATTTTGTCGATTAAATCAGTGTCACCAACGAAGTCAGCTCCTGCTTCTTTTGCTTCAGCAGCTGCTGCACCTTTAGCTAGTACTAAAATCTTTTTAGATTTACCAGTACCGTTTGGTAATACGATAGAACCTCTTAATTGTTGATCAGACTTTTTAGTATCAATATTAAGGTTCATTGCAACTTCAACAGAACTATCAAACTTAGTAATACTTGTTTCTTTTACTAATTTAACTGCTTCTTCAACGCCGTAAGCTTTGTTCTTTTCGACTTTGTTGGAAGCTTCCACGTATTTTTTTCCTAGTTTTCTCATTTATTTTCCCTCCAATCGTGGTAGATTTGCGGATAAATTATTCTTCTTCTTTATTGCTTTCGCCGATTACTTCTACTTCAGCGTTTGCATTTGCGGCAGATTCTTCCATTTTTTCAAGTTCTGCTTCACGTTTAGCTTCTTCACGTTCTTCAATTGCTGCTTCTTTTGCTTGTTCAGCTAATTCAGCGTCATTAACACCCTTAACAGCAATTCCCATGTTACGTGCAGTTCCTTCGATAATTTTCATTGCGTCTTCAATAGTATATGCATTTAAATCAGGCATTTTTGTTTCAGCAATTTTACGAAGGTCTTCTTTAGAGATAGTTGCTACGATTTCATTAGCACCTTTCTTAGAAGCTTTTGTAATTCCAGCAACCTTTTTAAGTAAGAAAGCAGCTGGTGGAGTTTTTAGTACGAAATCAAATGAACGATCATCATAGATTGAGATTTCAACAGGTAAAACGTCTCCCATTTTGTCTCTAGATGCATCATTAAATTTAGTACAAAAATCTTGTAAGTTAATTCCAGCAGGTCCTAAAACTGTTCCAACAGGAGGAGCAGGTGTAGCTTTCCCAGCAGGAATTTGTAATTTAATT
>JAUNFK010000014.1 GCA_030525085.1 bacterium | reverse complement strand
GAATAAATTATCGCATTAAAGATGATAAGTTGGAGAATAGTTTTGGCGCAAAATCCAGATATAAAGATAATATTGTAGCAATAAAACTTTTGAAAGAATTTGAAAAAAATAATAGAAATGCAACTCTTGATGAACAAGAAATTTTATCAAAATATGTTGGTTGGGGTGGAATTGCTGATGTGTTTGATGAAACAAAAAGTAATTGGAAAAATGAATATAATGAATTGAAAAATTTACTTAATGAAAATGAATATAATCAAGCAAGAAAATCAACATTAACATCTTTTTATACTCCAAATGTAGTTATTGATAATATATATAAGGCTTTAAATCAATTTGGATTTAAAAAAGGTAATATTTTAGAGCCGTCTTGTGGTGTTGGTAATTTTTTTGGAAGAATTCCTGAAGAATTTAATAATTCAAAATTATATGGTGTAGAACTTGATAGTATTAGTGGAAGAATTGCAAAAAAATTATATCCAATGGCAAAAATAGAGATTAATGGATTTGAAGAAACTAAATATCAAGATAATTTATTTGATATAGCAATAGGAAATGTACCTTTTGGCAATTTTAAAGTATTAGATAAGAAATATAAAACTAATTTTATGATTCATGATTTTTTCTTTCAAAAAACAATAGATAAAGTTAGACCAAATGGGATTATTGCTTTTATTACTACTGATGGAACTCTTGATAAAAAAGATACTAAAGTAAGAGAATATATTGCTAAAAGAGCAGAATTTATCGGTGCAATAAGATTACCAAATAATACATTTACAGGCAGTACAAATACAAAAGTAACATCCGATATTATTTTTCTAAAAAAGAGAGATGAATTAAAGTTGGATATTAGTGATGAAGAATGGATTTATACAAGTGAATATAATAATAGAATAGTAATAAATAATTACTTTATTAATCATCCCGAAATGATGTTAGGAAAAATGGAACAAAAATCATCTGCTTTTGGTTTTGAAAATACATTAAGTCCAATAGATATTCCATTAAATGATTTATTGTTAAAGGCAATTGAAAATTTACCCTCAAATATATATGAAAATGTATCAATAGATTTAGATGAAAAAAGTAATGATTTTGAAATATTAGAAGCAGATGAAAATATAAAAAATGATGCTTTTGTAATAAAAATTATTAATGGAAAGAAAGTTATTTATCAAAGACAAGATTCAAGTTTATTTCCATATCATGTCCAAGAAGGAATGGTATATAAAAGAATAATTGGTTTATGTGAAATTAAAGAACAATTAAGAAATGTGTTTAATATTCAACTTAACAAT
The DNA here is from genome assembly GCA_030525085.1 of bacterium. Classification (GTDB taxonomy): domain Bacteria; phylum Bacillota_I; class Bacilli_A; order RF39; family UBA660; genus CAG-533. The sequence goes on along the minus strand of JAUNFK010000014.1, from coordinate 30,055 downwards.
GGAAGCGATTTAGAACTTTCTTTGGCTCAAAGTAAATTAAGTGATGAATATGATTCATTTATTAATAAATATGGGTATATTAATGATAGTGCTAATGCAAGAGTATTTAGTGATGATCCAGATTATTATTTACTTTCTTCAATAGAAAATAAAGTTTCAAAGGACGAAGAAATTGATAATCCTATTTATGTTAAAGGGGATGTATTTACCAAAAGAACAATTAGGAAAAAGAAAGAGATAACGAAAGTAGAAAATGCAGAACAGGCATTAAGATATTCTCTTAACAATAGAGGTTGTGTTGATTTAAATTATATGATAGGACTCTATCCAAAAACTAAAGAAGAAATAATAAGTGAACTTGATGGCTTAATATATCAAGATCCCGAAAAAAATGAATCTAGTAATAATGGTTGGGTAATTGAAAGCGAATATTTAAGTGGAAACGTAAAACATAAATTAAATTATGTAAGGTCTATAAATGTTGATAATAGATATGATAAAAATATTGAGGCTTTAGAAAAAGTACAGCCTGTACCACTTGAATATGATGAAATAAGTGTTAAATTGGGATCAACATGGATACCAGAAGAAATCTATCATCGATTTTGTTGTGAACTTTTAGATATATCTGCAAATAATGCAACATTATTAAAAATTAAGTATGCTAAAGAAATTAATTCTTGGCTATTTCAAGCAAGTGGATTATATGGTTATGGAGTAAAAAATACTAATGTATGGGGAACTGAAAGAGCAGATGCTCTATCAATTATAAAAAACACATTGAATCTTCAAAGTGTAACTATATATGATAAATTAGATGATGATAGAAAAGTTGTAAATCCAGTTGAAACTGCAAATGCTAGAGAAAAACAAGAATTAATAAAGCAAGAATTTAAAGAATGGATTTGGAAAGATGAAGCAAGAAGAAATAAATTAACAAAACTATATAATGAAAAATTTAATTGTATGAAAGAAAGAGAATTTGATGGAAGTCATCTTACATTTGATGGTATGAATCCAAATATTGAATTGCGAGAACACCAAAAAAATGCAATAGCTAGAGTTTTATACGGTGGTAATACATTGCTTGCTCATGCAGTGGGTGCTGGTAAAACTTATGAATGTATTGCCAGTGCTATGGAATTAAAACGATTAGGAATAGTTAGTAAACCAATGTTTGTTGTACCTAATCATTTGCTAGGGCAGTGGGCTAATGAATTTTTAAAATTGTATCCTACTGCAAATATTTTAGTAGCAACTCAAAAAGATTTTGAAAAACATAGACGAAAAAAATTAATTGCAAGAATTGCAACAGGAGAATGGGATGCTGTTTTAATTGCTCATTCTAGTTTTGGATTAATACCAATGAGTAAAGAATATCAAAGAAAGCATATTGAAAAAGAAATAAGTGAAATTACAAATGCAATTGAACGTATAAAATCTGAATCAGGAAGTACATTAAGTGTCAAAAAATTAGAGCAAATGAAAATGAGTATGGAAAATAAACTAAATACTTTATTAGATGATAGTAAAAAGGATGATGTTGTAACTTTTGAAGAATTAGGAGTAGATGAAATAATAGTTGATGAAGCACATATGTTTAAAAATCTTCCTATGTTTTCTAAAATAAGAAATGTTGCTGGAATAAATAATACTGAAAGTAAAAAAGCAACAGATCTTTATATGAAAATAACCTATATTTTAGAAAACAATAATGGAAAAGGCATAGTTTTTGCAACTGGTACTCCTTTATCTAACTCTATGGGAGAATTATTTGTAATGCAAAAATATCTTCAAATGAATAGATTAAGAGAAATGGGAATAGAGCATTTTGATGAATGGGCTTCAACCTTTGGAGAAATAATTAATAGTTTTGAAATATCTCCAGATGGTAGTGGCTTTAGAACAAAAGCAAGATTTGCTCAATTTTTTAATATTCCAGAATTAATGACTTTGTTTAAAGAAATAGCAGATATTAAAACTTCCAAAATGTTAAGTTTACCTGTTCCAAAATTAAAGGATGGAGATTACAAAATTATAGTTGCTCCTAAAAGTGAAGAATTAGGAAAATATGTTGAAAAATTGGCTGAAAGAAGTGAGAAAATTAAAGAAGGTTGTGATCCTCGAGTAGATAATATGTTGCTAGTTACTAATGATGGTAGAAAAGCAGCTTTAGATTTAAGAATGATAGATCCAAATATGCCTGACTTACCAAATTCCAAAATAAATAAGGCAGTTGAAAATATTTATAAAATATGGTTGGAAACTAAAGAAAACAAGTTAACACAACTTGTTTTTTGCGATTTAAGCACACCTAAAAACGATGGTACTTTTAATGTTTATGATGATATAAAAAACAAATTAATTCAAAGAGGAATTCCAAGTGAAGAAATTGAATACATTCATAATGCTAAAACAAATCAACAAAAATTAAAACTTTTTGATGAAATGAGAAATGGAACTAAAAGAATCTTAATAGGATCAACATCAAAAATGGGTGCTGGAATGAATATTCAAGATAAATTAATTGCCTTGCATCATCTTGATTGTCCGTGGCGACCATCAGATATAAGCCAAAGAGAAGGTAGAATCTTAAGACAAGGAAATCAAAATGCAGAAGTAGAAATATATAGATATGTTACCGAAGGCAGTTTTGATGCCTATTCATATCAATTAATTCAAACAAAATCAAATTTTATAAATCAAATAATGGCTAACTCAAATGGATGTGGTAGAACAGCAGAAGATTTAGACAGAGATACACTTACATATGCAGAAGTTAAAGCACTTGCGAGTGGTAATCCTTTGATATTAGATAAGTTTAAAATTGAAAATGAATTAAAACAATTATATTTATCTAAATCGAGATATGATAAGTCAAAAATTGAATTACAAACAAAATATGAAAAAGTTCTTCCGAGACAACTTAAATTTCAAGAAATGTATTTAAATGGTTTAGAAAATGATATAAAAAATGTTAAAGATCTATCAGGAGATAATTTTAATATTATTTTATGCAATCAATATTTTAATTCACGTAAGGAGGCTAGTACAAAGTTTTATCAATCTTTATCAATATTAAAAACAGGTGAGGAAACAAAAATCGGAGAAATAAGTGGATTTGATATTATTGGTACAAGAGATGAATTAAGATATATGCCAATTATTTGGATTAGAGGTAGTGGAAAATATAAAGTTGAAATTCAAAATATAGATGAAATTGGTAATATTTATAAATTAGAAAATATGCTTAAAAGTTTTGAAAACAAAATTGAAACTATTAAGGAACAAATAGAATATACAAATAAACAATTAAAAGATACCAAAGAAGAACTAGATAAACCATTTACTAATTTAGATAGAATAAAAGAGTTACAAAAGCAAAAAGCAAAAATTGATAGCGAACTTGATTTGGATAAGCAAGAAACATCAAATAGTATTGAATTTAATGATGAAGAAGAATTAGAAAGATAAAGAATTAAAGATATTTAGATAAAAATCACTTGCAAAATTTTATTTTTTAAGTGATAAATATAATGATTAAAAGATGCCATTAAATATCATAAATATCAATGATAATGAATTTGATGTGTATGGTTAATCAGTTATAAGTGTCAAAAAATAATGACCTTTAAATCTCTTTATTTTGCTTGAAACAAAGAGACAAATGTAATATGTAAGGAGGATTGATAAAATGTATATTACTGAAACTACTGAAAATGTAAGAAACTTATGGAAACAATTAGAACTTCAAGATGATTTAAGCAAATTGAAATTTTTAATTTATATATTTGGGTTATTAAATAACAATCAAATAAATGATAAAAATGAGGCTAATCCAAATTTGATTGAAGATGAAAAAATAAAAATATTTAATTTAGAAATGATAGGATTGTCATCAAATACGTGTACAACTTTATTACAATATTTTACTATGTTATATAACAATATAATTAATACAAATAATGCATATGAAGATAATGGGAATGTTATCGGAATTATTTATAATAACAATGATATAAAAATAATTTCTTTATTTGAACAACTTGATTTTAATGAAAAATTGGATGTGTTTAGTGAAATTTTTATAAGATATGATAACGAAACATTTTTAAAGGAAAATGTAATTGTATTATCGGTTACGGAATATAATGGTTTTGATTTAGCAAAACAAATACAAAATTTAAAAAAATATTATACTTTACTATAAGTTGTTATTTGAAAACTTAATATTTTAAATAATAATTTATAAGAGGTGCTCTTTATCTTATTAAGAAAATATTGAGTTTCAAATAATGCTAAAAAATGGAATTCAATATTTGAGTTCTTTTTTTTATATGAACTTAATAATCTTAATGGGAGGAAAAATATTTTGGAATTAAACGATGAAATAGAAACATATACAAAAACAAAAGAATTACCGAAAGAGTACCTCATTTTAAAATTAAGAATGACTTTTAATAAAGAATTATTTGAAAATAAAATTATTACATTTGATGTTTATAACAAAATGCAAAAACTATTAACTAAAAAAATGGATAAAACAATTTTGGAAAATCAAATTTAATGGTAAAAAGGAGAGCAAGTTTATGAATATAGTTAAGGCTAGACAAGAATTAGCAACTGGCAAAGGGATATATGATATGAATTTAAGAGTTGTAAATTATGATCGTGTATCTACTGACAAAGAAGAACAATTGAATTCATTAGTGAATCAAGCAAATTATTTTAATGATATGATTGCAGGAGTTGAAAAATGGAATCATGTAGGAAGTTATGTAGATGAAGGTATTTCAGGTACTCAAGTTCATAAAAGAGATGATTTTTTAAGAATGATTGAAGATGCAAGATTAGGAAAATTCGATTTAATTGTTACAAAAGAGATTTCTAGATTTGCTCGTAATACTATTGATAGTATTAAATATACTCAGTTACTTTTAAGTTATGGAGTAATAGTATTTTTTGTATCAGATAATATAAATACAATTAATCCAGATAGCGAATTTAGATTAACTTTAATGGCAAGCATGGCTCAAGATGAGGTAAGAAAACTTTCTGAAAGAGTTAAGTTTGGAATAAGAAGAAGCATTAAGGATGGAAAAGTTGGTGGTGGTGGAATTTATGGGTACATAAAAAAAGATTGCAAGTTAGTTATAAATGAAGATGAAGCTCCAGCAGTAAGAAAAATTTTCTCATTATATTCATCAGGGGAATATGGTTTAAAGAAAATTGCAGAAATATTAGCGAGTGAAGGGTATTATACTAGAAAAGGAAAAGTTTTTAGTGATACTACTTTAAGAAAAATGATAATTAATCCAAGATATAAAGGCTGGTACACTGCTAATTTGACTGAAGTAGAGGATTATAAAACACACAAAAAAGTAGCAAAGCCAAAAGAAGAATGGATTGTATATAAAGACGAAAGTGGCTCTATTCCTGCAATTGTATCAGAAGAAATATGGAATAAGGCTAATGAAGTACATAATCAAAGAAAAAGTGTATGGAATAAAAATGTTTTAAACAAAGAATTCTATCTTCAAAATCGAGGTTATACCTCAAAAATATTTTGTATGGAACATAATACAACTTTTATTAGATCTGCAAGTTGTAAAAGAAAAGATAATCCAGTATGGCAATGTAATGAATTTTTGAGACATGGTATTAAAGGGTGTGCTACACCAAGATTATTTGAAAAACATCTTAATGAAATTTTTTCTTCCATGTTAGAAAAAATTATAGATAATAAAGATGAAATATTAGATACAATTTCTAATGATTATTTAAATTTGATTAAAGAAAGTAATAGTGCTTATGATACTGATTCACTTAAACAAAAAATATCACAACAACAAATATTAAAAGATAGATTACTTGATATGTCATTAAGAAAAATGATTAATGATGAAGAATTTATAGTAAAAAATAATAATTTAAACAATGAAATATCAAAATTAAAAAAAGAATTAATTCAACTTGAAAGCAATAAAGAATCATATAATTATTATGAAAGTATAATATCTAAAATAAGACAAGAATTAACACTAAAATTAGATATAAAAAATAATGTAGGAAAATATTTTAATTTATTTATTGACAAAGTATTTGTAAGTAAAATTAATAATGATAGGAAACATTTAAAATTACAAGTAATTTTTAATTTTAAACATAATGATGATGAAATTGAAATAGATATGAATAAAAAAAAACTAATGGATGGAAATGACAATACAAAATATACACCGACCAATAGAGATTATAGCGTAAGAGTGTCTTTTGACAATAATTTTTTAAAGCAAAAGTATCTCTTGCTTGGCGACAATGAACCCCGGATTTGTTGTTTTAGGGCAAAGGCTTGGGACACAGTTATTATATGATTATTTAATAAAATTTGGCTTTGGAGAGAAAACAGGTGTTGATCTGAACGGAGAAGCTAAAGGAATAATGTTTAGTTTAGATAAAATGGGACCTGTTGAAACAGCAACGACTGCTTTTGGTCAAGGAATAAGTGTTACTCCAATACAACAAATAAGGGGAGTAAGTGCAGCAGTTAATGGTGGTAATTTATATACGCCTTACATTGTTAGAAGTATTAGTGAAAGTGAGACTAATGAAATGATAGTTTTAAATGAGCCCAAAATGGTGAGAAAAGTTATTAGTGAAGAAACTTCTAGTTTAGTTAGGTATGCACTTGAAAGTGTTGTTGCTAATGGAACTGGTAAGAATGCTTATATAGAAAATTATCGTGTTGGTGGGAAGACAGGAACTGCTCAAAAGGTAAGTAATGGAAGATATATGGTTGGTAATTATATTTTATCTTTTATAGGGATATTTCCTGCTGATAAGCCAGATTATGTAGTTTATGTTGCGGTTAATAACCCAAAGGGAGTAACACAGTATGGTGGTACTGTAGCTGCGCCTATTGCTAAGAATGTTTTATTGAGTTTAATAGATATTATGGGGTATGAGGCAACTCCTGGAGATAAAACAAGGGAGTATACGTGGTTAGATGAAAAGTATAAGTATGTGCCTAGTACAATTGGGCTTGATTTAGATACGGCAAAGAAAACACTTAAGGGTTTTAAAATAGAATATGCTGGCTCTGGAAATACTGTTGCTTATCAAGAACCGAATAATAGATGGATTAAAGAAAGCGGGATTGTTAAGCTGTATTTAGAGGAGTGATTTGACATATACGAACAATTGTGGTATATTTAAAGTGCGTTGACGAGGAAAAGTAACATTAATTCTTATACTAGTGAGTCAGGAACAGTGGAAACTGATTATAAGATTTTTGTGAAAGAACACCTTTGAGCAAACTACCGAAAGGCTTATGCTTAGTAGACTAGTTCGGGGAGCAATCCGTTATCATATTGCTAGGTTTGTTGGAACTGAAAAAAGAGATTACTGATAATAATATAAGTAATAAATTAAGGTGGCACCGCGGATACCCGTATTCGTCCTTATTTGTAGGATGATACGGGTATTTTTTTATAGAAAGAGGTGAAATTATGAAGTATTTTAGTAAAGATGAAAAAGCTGAGTTTTTATTAAGTGAATATTTAGATATGGATAGTTCATTATTTTCAGGAATGATATTTACTGATAAGGATAGAGTTTTAAGAACTAAATATTTAATTGAGGTTCTTGACAATGTAAAAATGGATGTTGATACTTATAAATTGTTTATCGGAATTTTTCAAAGTTTTGGTGGACCTTATAGTGTTCTTACTAGTAAAGAAACTTTAAAAGGTGTTTATGAAATTTATAGGGCGTATCCATTTCTTACTAGTGAAGCTTTACATGATATATGGTTTTTGTATATTAGAGATTTATTTGAAGAGTATGAGCTTTCTTCGATACTAGATTTGTTTATTCAAACTTATGGAATGAAGGATGAAACTTTTGAAAGATACATAGATTATGTAGAGAAGAAAGGGAAAGAACATCAAAAGATTTATGAGGAAGATGCTTTAAAAGTTAGTTCGATATCTGGATATAGTGATAGTTTTCTTTTACATATAAAAGGGCTGATATTAAGAAAACATATTATGTTTGATAAGATAATGCATTGTATTCCAGAAGCTGAGCTTGTTAAAGTGGATGAAGAACATTTAATTAAACTACAAGAGAAGACAAGGATTTTTATGGGATGTTCTTTACCAGTTAGTTATGTAATGATGGATGAACTTCTTTTAGGCGAACCTTTGGAAGAAAAACCAACTTATTATGTTAGTACTGGTTTAAAAGAAAGAGCAACATTTACTAAGGAAGAATTTATTAGTAGTGTTAAGAAAAAAATAAAATAATGGAAGTGATTAATTTGTCAGAAGACAATAATGTTTAAAGATATGTCCTACAAGTATCTTAATAATAAAAAAATTAAGAAAGAGGGATAAAAATGAAAAAAGAAATAAGTTTATTAGAAAAAATTAAAATGATTGATGAGGTTAAAAAGACTTTTGAAAAGCAGATAGAAAAGAGACTTAGTTTAACTAAAGTTGGAAGTCCGCTTTTTGTTAGAAAGGATTCTGGACTACAAGATGATTTGTCAGGAAGTGAGAAAGCGGTTGGCTTTGCTAGAGAAGGAGAAACGTTTGAGGTAGTTCACTCTTTAGCTAAATGGAAAAGATATGCTTTAGGTAAGTATGGTTTTTCTCCTTATACCGGTTTATATACGGATATGAAAGCTATTAGAAAAGAAGAAGAGCTTGATGAAGTTCACTCAATGTATGTTGAGCAGTGGGACTGGGAGAAAGTAATACTTAAAAGTGATAGGACGACTGATTATTTAAAAGAAACCGTAAGATCTATTTATAAGGCTTTAAGACAGACTTGTATTATAATGAAGAAAAAGTATGCTTTTCTTAGTACGGAGTTACCAAAAAGTGTGCATTTTATTACAAGCGGGGATTTGTTAGATATGTATCCTGATAAGTGTGCTAAAGAAAGGGAGCGATTGATTACTAAGAAGTATGGGGCAGTATTTATCATGCAGATAGGTGATAAGTTAAAAGATGGAACTGTTCATGATTTAAGAAGCCCTGATTATGATGATTGGTCTTTAGATGGTGACTTGCTTATTTGGGATAAAGCGATTGATAGAGAAATAGAGATAACATCAATGGGAATTAGGGTTGATGAAGAATCTTTAGTTAGTCAGCTGAAAAAGGCAGGAGCTATGGAAAGAATGGAATATCCTTTTCATAAAATGCTTATAGATAAGAAATTACCATATACTATTGGTGGAGGAATTGGACAATCTAGGGTGCTTATGCTTATTTTAGGAGTTAAGCATATTTGTGAAGTCCAGCAGTCGAGCTATACTAAGAAATATGAAAAAATGATTAAAGATTATCAAATTTTGTAATATATTTTATTGTAAAGGATATTGTACATTAACACAAAAATGTAAAATTAGTTTACTAAAAAAAATAAAAATAGTATAATGAGTTTGAGGTGAAGGAAATGTTAATATTAGCAAAATCTGTATTAGGATTAATGCTTGGTTTTGTTTTGTCTTTAGTAGCAGCAGTTATTTTAATACCAATACTAAAGAAGTTAAAAGTTGGACAAAGTGTTAGTAAACTTATAAATGAAAGACATTTAAAGAAGGATGGTACACCTACAATTGGTGGTTTAATATTTATAATACCAACTATCTTGATAATGCTTATACTTTATTTAAGAGGTAGTATAGAGTTTAATTCGAATTTAATTATATTAATATTTGTATTTTTAGCGTATGGAGCATTAGGATTTATTGATGATTTTTTGAAAGTTAAGTATCATAATAATAATGGTCTTAGTATAGGAGTTAAGTTTTTACTTCAAACTATTATTGCTGTAGTGTTCTATATTATTTATCGTAATAATGGTGGAGACTCAAATTTAGTAATATCTTCATTAGGATTGGATTTATCATTAGGTTGGGCATTTGGTTTATTTATCTTGTTAGTTTTAGTTGGAACTACAAATGCGGTTAATATATCTGATGGATTAGATGGTCTTGCTGGAGGATTAAGCGTAGTAGCTATTATGGCTTATGGTGTTATTGCTTGGGGCTCTAAGTGGATTAGTGGTTATCAAGAAATAGCTATATTTGCATTTGTATTATGCGGAGCAATTTTAGGTTTCTTAGTATTTAATACACACCCAGCAAAGGTATTTATGGGTGATACTGGTTCCCTTGCTTTAGGTGGAGCATTGGCTACAATAGCAATTTTAACTAAGCATGAGTTATCGTTACTTTTAATTGGTGGAGTATTTGTTGTTGAAACTTTATCAAGTGCTATTCAGATTATTGCAATTAGAAAATTCCATAAAAAAGTATTCTTGAAAGCGCCTCTTCATCATCATTTTGAAGAACTTGGCTGGGAAGAAACAGATATTGTTAAATTATTTTGGGTAGTAGGTTTATTCCTAGCAATGATTGGAATTATTTACGGAGTTTGGTTATAAGATATTAGTAGGTGATTATGTGAAAAAAAGCCTACTAATTTTTTTGTCTACTTTTTGCTTAGCTACTATTGGAGTTATCATGGTTTATTCTTCAAGTAGTGTGTGGAGTGATTATCGTTTTGGAGATGCTTTTCATTATGTTAAGCATCAGGGATTATTTTTTTTAGTCGGTCTTGTTGGTATTTTTATATTAAGTAAAATAGATTATAAGATTTATTATAAATATGCAGGAAAAATTCTTTTTTTGAGTTTTATTTTACTAGCATTAGTTTTAATTCCGGGAATAGGGCAAGTTAGAAATGGTTCTAGAAGCTGGTTTGGAATTGGTGCGTTTGGTGTGCAACCTAGTGAGTTATCGAAAATTGCATTAATTATTTTTACTTCAAAATATTTATCTAATCATGAGAAAGAAGTTAAATTTTTTAAAAAAGGTATTTTTCCGATTCTTTTGATAATCTTTTTATTTTTTGGACTTATTATGCTAGAACCTGATTTTGGGACCGGTATGGTTATTGTTATGAGTTTAATGTTTATGCTTTTTATAACGAATGCTAAATTATCATTTTTTGGAATTATGGGAGTTCTTGGTTTAGGAGGTATTGCTGGGCTTATAATTATTGCACCATATAGACTTGCAAGAATATTATCGTTTTTAAATCCTTGGAGTGATCCTTTGGGTTCTGGTTTTCAAATTATTCAAAGTCTTTATGCGATTGGGCCATCAGGATTATTTGGTACTGGATTTGGGAATTCGATTCAAAAACATTTTTATTTGCCAGAACCTCAAACTGATTTTATTTTTGCGATAATTAGTGAAGAGTTTGGCTTTATTGGGATATTAGTAATTGCGTCTTTATTTTTGACATTATTTTATAATACAGTTAAGGTTAGCTTGGAATGTGATGATTTGTTTGGTAAATATTTATCGTTTGGTTTGGTTATCTCTTTAATTTTGCAGGCTGTTTTAAATATATGTGTTGTTATTGGTCTTGTGCCAGTAACTGGTGTTACTTTACCGTTTTTATCTTATGGGGGATCATCACTACTTGTTAGTATGGCAAGTGTCGGAATAATTTTAAATATTGCAAATAAAAGAAAAGTATAGAAGTTTAGTCATTAATTTGTTATGATATGTTTATCATAGGAAGTGTTTATAGTGAAAAGGATTGTAGTTTTTATATTATTAATTTTGAGTGTAATTTGTCTTACTGGTTATAGTGCTTATATGTTTATTTCTTTTGACAAGATAGATGATGCGGAAGTTAAAGCAAATAATGTTACTGAGAAAAAAGAAATTATGCAAGAAAAAGATGAAAGTAATAATAGTGAGGAAAAGACTAGAGAAATTAAGAGTGATAATAATGATACAACTAAGAAGGAAACAACTAAGGTGATTACTACAACTAGTGCTTCTATTAAAACTACCATTAGTGAAAAGACAACTAGTGTGACGACTACTGTAAAGACTGCACAAAAGCAAGAAGAGAAAACTACAGATATAAGTGATGATGCTAAGAAGAATATTCTTTATAGAGATAAAATTTATAATACTTATGGTATTAAAATTATTTTTAAGGATGAAGAGTCTAATACGAGTAATACTGTTGTAAAGCAGTATAATGATAAGATAATATATAGTGTCTTAAGTAAAATAGAAACCGGATTAAAGAAGTATCCAAGTAATTTTTTTAATAGTTTAAAAAGTAAGTATAAGGGTTTATCAATATATCTGGTTACTAGTATTAGTGGTAATTATTCTGGTTTAACAAATAATAATAGTAATGGAGTTGTTATTACGATAGCAACAGGTAGCTCAGAAAATAGTAGCGCTTTATTTGAAAATACTCTTCATCATGAGTTAATGCATTATATGGATTGTTATTTAGCTAGTATTATTAATGTTAAAGATTCTATGTTAGATATGAATCCTGATGGTTTTGTTTATGGTTCGTTAGATGAAGCTTATGTTAATTTTTATGTAAGTAGTGAATCAGTTTACTTTTTATCTAAATATGCTAAGACGAATTATCTTGAAGATAGAGCAACGTTATTTGAAGATATGATGACTAGGCCATTTAAAAAAGATTATTATAATGAAGGCATGCCGATAAATAAGAAAGCTAAGTTAATTAGTCAGCAAATTGAAACTTATATTGGCGGAAATTCTAGTAGTTATTGGAGAAGATTTATATAAATTTTTATGTAAATCTTTTATTTTTTAGTGAATATTTGTTTGGGTTTATGATATAATGATTTTGGTGATAAAAATGGAGTATGTAATAATTGGAATGTTGGGCTTAGTTATAATTTTACTGATAGTTTTAATTACAAGAAAAAATAATAATGAAGAAATAACTTTTAGACTAGGCAAATTCGAAACTGACTTAACTAAGGAGATTGGTGAGTTTAAATATAGTTTTAGTAAAAATATTGAAGATGACTTTAAAGGCCTTAATGAGGTTATTGAAAAAAGACTTGATATGATTAGTAATAGGGTAAATGAAAGGCTTGATACTAATTTTGAGAAAACTAATAGAACGTTTACTTCGATATTAGAGAGAATCAGTAAAATTGATGAAGCTCAGAAGAAGATTGATGGTTTATCTAATGATATAATATCACTTCAAAGTGTTTTAACTGATAAGAAGACTAGAGGTATATTTGGTGAGACTAATCTTAATTATATTTTAGATAGTGTTTTTGGAGTTAATGATAAAATTTATAGAACTCAGTATACTTTATCAAATGGTTATATAGCTGATGCGATTCTTTTTGCTCCGGCACCTTTAGGAACTATTGCGATAGATTCTAAGTTTCCATTAGAGCATTATCAAATTATGACAGATACTAAGCAAGACAAGTCTGTTAGGGAAGCAGCTACTAAAGCTTTTAAAGCTGATGTAAAAAAGCATATTGATGCGATAAGGAGTAAGTATATTATTCCTGGTGAAACTGCTAGTGAAGCGATAATGTTTTTGCCAGCTGAAGCAATATTTGCTGAAATTAATGCATATCATTCTGATTTAATTGAATATTCTTATAAATCTAAGGTATGGATTTGTAGTCCAACGACTTTGATGAGTACTTTAACAACTATTGGAATGATTTTAAAGAATATGGAAAGAGATAAATATGCTAAAGTTATTCATGAAGAGCTTAATAAGCTTGGAACAGAATTTAGTCGTTATCGTGACAGATGGGATAAGTTATCTAGAAGTTTAAATACTGTATGCAAAGATGCTGAAGATATTCATACGACTACTGAAAAGATAACTAAACGTTTTGCATCAATTAGTAATGTTAATTTAGAAATTGAAAATAAAGAATAAGTGTAAAATCCAATTATTTCCTGTAAGTAATTGGTTTTTTTATGTTATACTTGTGATATAAGGAGTAGATATAATGGAATTTATTGAGTTAAAAGATGTCTATAAAGTATATAAAAATGGTGTTACTGGACTTGCTGGAGTTAACTTACAAATAAAAAAAGGTGATTTTGTTTTTATAATAGGTTCTACTGCTAGTGGTAAAAGTACCCTTATTAAAACTTTATATAGAGAAGAAAAAGTTACTAAAGGATCTGTTTATGTTGGTGGTGTAAACGTTTCTAGACTTAAGAATAATAAAACATATAAGTTAAGAAGAAAGATAGGTATAGTATTTCAAGATTATAAATTATTACCAAAGCTTACTGCTTATGAAAATGTTGCTTATCCATTAGAGAGTTATGGTATGAGTGCTTCTGAGATTAGACCTATGGTGTTAGCAGCCCTTAAACAGGTTGGATTAAAAGATAAGACTAGAAGCTTTCCTCATCAGTTAAGTGGTGGAGAGCAGCAGAGAGTTTGCATTGCAAGAGCAATTGTAAATAAGCCTAAACTTTTACTTTGTGATGAACCAACTGGTAATTTAGATCCTGAAACTAGTAAAGAAATTATGGATGTTATAAGTGATATTAATAAAGAACTTGGTACAACTGTTGTTATGGCAACACATGATAAGGATATTGTTAATAGAATGAAAAAGAGAGTAGTAGTAGTTTCTAATGGACTTATTGAAGGAGACTACTTGAAAGGAAGTTATAAAGTAAATGAAAGTAATTAGAATAATTGGTAGAAGTATTACTAATGCTGGGAAGAGTATTGCTCGTAATTTTAGTTTAAGTATGGCATCTATTACTTGTACAATCATAACTTTAATATTAGTATCTTTAGGAGTACTTGTATCTTATAATGTTAATACGATTACTAAAGATATAGAGAAAGAACTTACTATAGTAGTTTTTATGAAGAAAGAAACTACTAAAGATGAGCTTGATAAAACAAAAGAGGCTCTTAGTAAAATAGATAATGTAGCTGATGTTAAGTATACTTCTAAAGAAGATATAAAAAATGGTATGATTAGTGAGTATCCTTCATTTGAAAAGATGATGGAATCTTGGACAGATGTTAATAATCCATTTCAGGATTCATATGTTGTAAGTGTTAAAGATGTTAGAGATATTAATGAAACGGTAACGACTATTAAGAATTTAGATAATGTTGATATTGTTAAGTATAGTGAAAGTATGGTTGGAGAGTTAATTAGTATTTTTGACGCAGTTAAAACTGGAACTATATGTTTAGTTATTGGATTAGTTTTAGTAACAGCATTTTTGATTAATAATACAATTAAGATTACGATTTTCTCAAGAAGAAATGAAATAGATATTATGAGACTTGTTGGTACAAGTAATACAGTTATTAAGTTACCGTTCTTATTTGAGGGATTGTTTATTGGAGTGCTTGGTTCAATTATACCTATATTAGTAACTATCTTTGGTTATACTTATATTTATAACGCTTTATCATCACTGGGAACAAGTAACATTTTAAGTATTATTAAGTTAGCTAGTCCTGGTGCAATAGTTTATAAAACAAGTTTATTTATATTTATAATTGGTGCGGTTGTTGGTATGTTTGGTAGCGTTAAAGCCGTTAGAAAGTATTTGACAGTATGAGAAAGAAAATATTTATAGTACTTTTATTAATTGTAATGATTGTGCCGGTTTATAGTGTTAAGGCAGCAAGTAGTGCAAATACTATTGCAGAGCTTAGAAAAGAAATTGCGGCTTTGAAAGCTAAGAAACAAGCTCAGTCTTCAGCTAAGAGTCAGACACAGAGTCAAATTAATGCTACTACTAATTCACTTAATCAGACAAAAAATGAGATTAACGAAGGAAGAAGACAAATTGAAGAGGCTAAGACGCAAATAGAACAGTTAAATAAAGATATTAAAGATGGGGAAGAGAATATTAAGAATCTTCTTAATTCACAACAAATTAATAGTGCAGATAATGCTTATTTAGATTATATCTTTAAGGCTACTAGTTATGCGGATTTTGTTTATCGTTATACTGTTATTAAACAAATAATTGATTATAATAAAGATCAAATTAATGCTTGGCAGGAGAAGATAAGTGATAATGAACAGTTACAAGTTGATTTAGCTAATAAAGAGGTTGAACTTAATAATAAAGTTGCTACGTATGAGAGTGATATTGATAAATTAGGTGATAAATTAAGTGAATATTCTGATATAGTTATGGATATTCAAGATGAAATTGATTCTACACAAGAGTTATTAAATTATTATGTTAAATTAGGTTGTGGTGAAAATCAAAATATTTATGAATGTATTTCGGTTAAAGGTGATACAACTTTTAGAAAACCTTTAGTAAGAGGAACTATTACTAGTTATTATGGATATAGAATAGATCCATTAACTGGTAAGAGTACTAAGTTCCATAGTGGTGATGATATTGGTGGTAATAAAGAAGGCACTAATGTTTATGCGACCGCTAATGGTACAGTTGGTAAAATTATTCGTAAAGCTAGTTGTGGTGGAAATCAAGTATACGTTTGGCATACTATTGGTGGTAAAAAATATACAAGTTTGTATATGCATCTACTTACAATTAATGTAAGCATTGGTGATAAGGTAGATTCTAATACAGTAGTTGGAACTGTTGGTGGAGGTAAAGGCACATGGGCTTGGGAAACTTGCTCAACTGGTGCACATTTACATTTTACTTTAGCTACTGGATGGTATGGTGATAAGAATTCTTATTTATCTTATAGTAAGTTCTTAGCAAATACGATTGATCCAAAACAAACTCTTAATTTACCTAGTAAAGGTATTTGGTGGTATTCAAGGTAATACCATCTTTTTATTTACATAGGTTTTTGCTTAATTTCTTGCTAAATGCATAATATTATTATATGATACAAATAGGTGAAGAAAAAATGAAAAACGTAGTAGTATTTGGCGGTGGAACTGGATTATCACATGTATTAAAGGGCTTGAAGTTGTTTCCAGTTAATGTTACAGCAATTATTTCAGTTAGTGATAATGGTTCATCAACTGGCGTATTAAAAAAGGAATTAAATATACCAGCTATAGGTGATATTGGTACAGTTATGATTAGTATGGCTAATACTAATGATGATGTTAAGAAATTACTTAAATATAGATTTAAAAATGGAACATTAGAAAATCATGCTGTGAAGAATTTTTTATTAGCTGCTATGTATGATATTAAGGGTAATTTAACTGATGCTATTGAAGTTTTATGTAATTTATTAGATATTAAAGGAACAATACTTCCAATAAGTGACGATGTTATAGAGATAGTTGGACATTATGACGATGGTAAGAAAATTGTAGGAGAAGAGCAAATTACTCAAAATGGAGAACCAATTAAAGAACTTACTTATAATAAGAAGATAAAAGTTAATAAAAAAGTTTATAGTGCTATTGATGAAGCAGATCTTATTATATTTAGCCCTGGTTCTTTATATACTAGCGTGTTACCTCATTTAATTATTCCATCAGTTGCAGAACGAATAAATAATAGTAAAGCTAAAAAGATGTATGTTTGTAATTTATTTACCCAGCCTGGTGAAACGGATGGTTTTGGAGTATCTGATCATTTAAAAGTTTTAATGAAGTATGTAGAGGTTGATGCAGTTGTTGCTAATAGTGCTAAACTTCCTAAAAAAGAGTTAAAAAATTATATGACTAAAGAGCAAAAAGATCAGGTTAGATTAGATAGTAAGAAAGTTAGAGATTTAGGTGTTGAGGTAATTGGAGATTCTATATATACTCTTGAGGATAATATTATAAGACATGATGCATTAAAGACTGCTTATTTAATATTTTCTTATTTGATGAGGAGTGATGATAAATGACATTTACTACTCAAATAAAAGAGGAAATTACTAAAGAGCAAACTAATAATATTGAAGATTTAACTTCATTATGTACTTATTTAAAATTTAATGGAACTTTTGATGAAGATAAAATGACAGTTACAGTTGTTAATGCTTCGGTTGCTAGGTGGATTTTTAAATTACTTAAGACAAATTATAATGTTTCAATAAAGTTAACTACTAGAACAATGAAGAGATTTAAAGCGAGAAATCTGTATATTTTGGAAGTTAAGGATAAGTTAGATGTTATTTATTCTGATATAGATAATATTTTTAAAGAAATTAATACTTCTAGTGATGAAGAGAAAAAAGCCTTTTTAAAGGGAATGTTTCTTGCTTGCGGTAGTATAAATGATCCTAAAAAGAATCAATATCATTTAGAGTTTTTAGTTAAAGAAGAGAATGACGCAAACTTAGTTGATTATCTTTTGAATAGTTTAAAAATAAAAAGTAAAATCTTAAAAAGAGATAGGGAATATATGGTTTATGTTAAATCAAGTGAGAATATTTCTGATTTTATTAAATATTTAGGAGCTGTTAACGCTTTATTCTATTTTGAGGATATTAGGATATATAAAGATCATAAGAATATGGTTAATAGATTAAATAATTGTGAACAAGCTAATGTTGAAAGAACTTTAAAATCAAGTAAAACAATTTTGGATAATATTAGTTATTTGGAAGATAATGATTTATTGATGCTTTTAGATGATAGAAGCAAGGAAATATTAGAATATAAGAAAAAATATCCTGATACAAGTCTAGGAGAACTTGCTGATATTATTTCTCTTGAGACAAATAAGTCTATTACAAAGTCTGGTATAAATCATCATTTTAGAAAGCTTAATGAGTTAGTTAAAAAAGCAAAAGAAAGTCGAAATTTGTGACTTTTTTTATTTACATTAATACTTGAAAAAGCATTCACAAAGCTTTATACTTTTTTAGTAGAATAGGAGAAGAAATGAACGAGGTAGAACTTTATAAAAACAAAAAAAGAGTATATATTAGTTTGCTTGTATCAGTGTTATGTATTATAGCAGTATCTTATGCATTTTTTATCTTGTATTTAAGACAAAGTGAAAATAATTCTTTATCATCATTATCATGTTTTTCTTCTACGTTAACTGAAGAAAATAGTGCGATAAGTTTGACTGATGAGTATCCAATTGAAGATGAAAAGGGATTGAGTAAAACTCCATTTACTTTTAAAATTACGAATAATTGTAGTAATTATCTTAAGGCATATATTGCAATAAGTCCTAGTAATGAAGGAGAGTCTGGCTATATATTAAGTAAGTATATGAAAGGCAATGTTTCGACAAAAGATACATTGGATGGAGAGTCGTTAATTATTGGTAATCAAGGTATTAAAAAGTTAGATAATAATGAAAATGGATATGTACTTCTTGAAGTTGATATTAGTGCTAATGAAAGCAAAGAGTTTGATTTAAGACTATGGATTGATTATGATGTAACTGCATCACAAGCATCTGGAATGACTTATTCTGGACATGTTGTAGTAGTTGCTGAGCCAAGAACACCTAATTTTGCAGAGACTATTTTAGCAAATAATGAAGTACAAGAACCTTTAACTATTCCTGGAAGGGAAGTAAGTGCTCATACTCTTTCTGATGTTGCAAGTGAGACTATGAGTGTATCATCATCTTATCAATCTTATTATGTAACTTATGGAACTGATTGGGTAGCAAATGGTACAAAGTTTAATTTAACTGGAACTGGCGTTACAAGTGGGACATATGCTAATTCTTATTCTAGCTTGGTAGGTAAGTATATAGTTTCTAATTCTATGGCTACGGCTGGTTCTAGTACAGCGGGGACGATGAAGACGACAACTAATTTAACTAGTGTGTATTATGTTGTTAGTGCTACTTCAAATAGTATTACATATAAGCAAATTACTTCAAATAAGAAAACTACTGAGGCATTACTCGCAAGTACAGAGGATGATTATGGAACAAGCTATTACTTTAGAGGTGCTGTTAAAAATAATTATGTGGAGTTTGCAAATAAATGCTGGAGAATAGTCAGAATCAATGGTGATGGTTCAGTAAAATTAGTACTTCATAATGATAATACTGATAATGCAACAAAGCCTTGTTCATCTACCAATAATAATTTAAATGCTGCATTTGCTCATTTTAATGGTTCGACATTTTCTAGTCAATTTAATTCGAGTTATAATGATAATGCATATGTTGGTTTTATGTATGGTACTGCCGGCTCTAGTGATTATGCGAGTACTCATGCAAATATGAATAAAAGCACAATACTTACTAATTTAGAAACATGGTATAAGAATAATTTAGAGATGTATACTGATAAATTAGCTGATACAATATGGTGTAATGATAAAAAAACAGTATCTGGGGAAGGGTATGGTGCTAATAATACTGATTATGCTACTTATAATAGAATGACTACAACTAGTGGACCATCGCTTATATGTTCAAATGATAATAACGGTGGAAATTTGTCTAAGTTTACTGTAGATGATACTGTTAATGGAAATGGTGCTCTTACTTATAAAGTAGGATTATTAACTGCTGATGAAGTTGCTTTTTCTGGATTTGCATCTGGTTATTATAATCTTTCAACATATTTACAAGAGAATACTGGGTCTGTTTGGTGGTGGACTATGTCTCCTGGAACATTTGCTAATGGTTATTCATTAATTTATTATTTAGGTACTGGGTATTTGGGACACTCTGTTTATGGTAATCGTGGAGTAAGACCAGCAATTTCACTTATTCCGTCTATTGAAGTAAGTGGTTCTGGTACTTCAGAAGATCCGTATGTCATGTTAGAAGATTAATTAAAAGACTAAATTTTTATAGTCTTTTTTTCTTTTATTGAAACTTTAAAAATATTTTTGTAAGGCTATTGACAATTTAAAATTATGTGATAAAATTTACTAGTGTCTTAAGGTGATTATATGGAGGAAAAGAATGTTTTTTATTCAATTAAGGAACTAGAAAAGAGCATAGTGCGTAAGATAATGAGTGATGATACTGGTAGCGAATTATATAGTAAGCCTAGTATTGCACAGATGCAGATTATTAAGTATATTTTAAAGCATGATAATGAAACTATTTATCAGAGAGATTTAGAAGAAGTTTTTAATTTGCGTAGAGCGACGATATCTGGTGTTTTGAAAACTATGGAAAAAAATGGTATTATAATTAGAGTGTGTGACCCTGAAGATGCCAGAGGCAAAATCGTTATTTTAAGTGATAATGCTAAGAACTTTTTTAGGAATAAAGAAATGTATTTTAAAGAACTTGAAAGAGTGTTAAAAAAGGGTATTTCTAAAGAAGAACTAGATGTTTTTTATAATGTAATCTTAAAGATGCGAGATAATATAAATAGAGAGGATTAATATGTTTAAGTTATTTAAAAATTTTAATAAGAAAGATGTTTTTTGCATTTTCTTGTGTGTGCTTTTTATTGTTTTTCAGGTATGGCTTGATTTAAAGATTCCAGATTATATGTCTGCGATTACTAAATTAGTCCAAACTGAAGGCAGTAAGATGAGCGAGATTTTAAAAAATGGTGGATATATGCTTGCTTGTGCTGGTGGTTCATTGGTATCAGCTATTATTGTAGGATATTTTGCAGCATATGTATCTGCATCATTTTCTAAGAATGTACGTGGCAAATTATTTAGTAAAACTTTAGATTTCAGTTTAGATGAAATGAAGAGATTTAAAGCTAGTAGTTTAATTACTAGAACTACAAACGATATTACTAATATAGAAATGTTTTTAGGTGTTGGCCTTCAAATGCTTATTAAGGCACCTATAACAGCTGTATGGGCAATACTTAAAATATTAGATAAAGGTAAGGAATGGAGTATTGCTACAGGTGTTGGAGTTTTAGTACTTTTAGCAATGATTGGCTTATTATTAATATTAGTATTTCCAAACTTTAAGAAAGTACAGAAACTTATTGATAATATAAATGAGCTTACTAGAGAACAACTTAAAGGTATTCGTGTAATTCGTGCTTTTAATGCTGAAGATTATAGTGAAAAGAAATTTGATAAAGGTAATAATGATTTAACTAAGTTACAAATGTTTAATCAAAAGATGATGGGAATAATGAATCCTGGAATTTATTTGATTATGCAAGGAGTTTCTTTATCAATTTATATAATAGGTGCTTATTTAATTAATGAAGCTAGTATGATGGATAAGATGACTGTGTTTAGTAATATGGTTGTATTTTCTAGTTATGCGATGCAAGTTATATCATCATTTTTGATGTTAGCATTTATTTTTATAATGTATCCAAGAGCTGAAGTTTCTGCAAATAGAATTAATGAGGTAATAGAAACTGAAAGTTCAATTAAAGATGGTAGTGTTAAAAAACATAATGATGTTAAAGGTAAAGTAGAGTTTAAGCATGTTTCATTTAAGTATCCTGATAGTGAAGAGTATATGCTTGAGGATATTAGCTTTGTAGCTAATAAGGGTGATACAGTTGCGTTTATTGGTTCTACTGGTAGTGGTAAGAGTACACTTATTAATTTAATACCAAGATTTTATGATGTTACTAGTGGTGAGATTTTAGTAGATGATATAAATGTTAAGGATTATGCACTTAAGACTCTTCATGAGAAAATTGGATATGTTCCACAGAAAGCTGTTATTTTTAATGATAGCGTTGGAAATAATATCTTGTATGGAGATGCTGGTAAGAAAATAGAAAGAGAAAGTGCAATTGATGCTGCTAAGATAGCTCAAGCTGATGATTTCATTGTTAAGATGGAAAAAGGATATAATTCGCATATTGCTAGTGGAGGAACTAATGTTTCTGGAGGACAAAAGCAGAGAATTTCAATTGCTAGAGCTATCGCGAGAAAGCCAGAATTTTATATATTTGATGATTCATTTAGTGCTTTAGATTATAAGACTGATTATGTTCTTAGAAAAGCATTAAAGGAAAATACTAGTGATGTTACTAGTTTGATAGTAGCACAGAGAATAGGTACTATAAAAGATGCTGATTTGATTATTGTTTTAGATAATGGTAAGTGTGTTGGAATGGGAACTCATAAAGACTTATTAAAAACTTGTGAAGTTTATAAGGAGATTGCTTATTCTCAGTTATCAAAGGAGGAGTTAGAAAATGCCTAGACATGGTGGTGGAAATCCTAGTGATAAACCAAATGATTTTGGTGGTGCTGTTAAGAAGTTAATGCATTATTTAAATAAATATAAGTTTAGAATTATTTTTGCTTTGATTTTTAGTGCTTGTAGTAGTGTTTTAGCTATAATAAGTCCTAAGAGATTAGAAAAACTAACTAATACAATAATTAGTGGTATTGTTACAGGAATAGATATTGATAAAGTTAAAGAAATAATGGTGGCACTTATTATTATTTATGTTCTTAGTGCAATATTTGATTATTTAGAAAAATATTTAATGGTAGATGCTACTAATAAGTTTGCTAAGGAACTTAGAGAAAAGATTAGTCTTAAAATAAATAAGTTACCACTAAAATATTTTGATAATCATACTAGTGGTGATGTTTTATCAAGAGTTACAAATGATGTTGATACTGTTAGTCAAAATTTAAATAATAGTTTAGGTACATTTGTTAGTGCATTTACACTTTTAGTTGGCTGCTTAATTATGATGTTTAAGACAAACTGGATTATGGCTTTAACAAGTATTTTTTCTTCACTTATCGGACTTGTTTTAATGGGAGTTATTTTAAGTAAAGCACAAAAGTATTTTGTTATGAGACAAGATGAGCTTGGTAAACTTAATGGTCATATTGAAGAAATTTATTCTTCACAAACTTTAGTAAAAGCATATAATGGCGAGAAGAGTGCTTGGGATAAGTTTAGTAAGCTAAATGATAGTGTTTATAATTGTAATTTAAAAAGTCAATTTTTAGGTGGTATGATGCCATCAATAATGGGATTTATAGGTAACTTTGGTTATGTAGCAGTATGCGTTGTAGGTGCACTTTTAACTATGAAAGGTACAATATCTTTTGGCGTTATAGTAGCATTTATTATGTATGTAAGATTATTTTCTAATCCGCTTAGTCAAATAGCTCAAAGTATGAATAGTATGCAGTCAGTAACGGCAGCTAGTGAGAGAGTATTTGAATTTCTAGAGGAAAAAGAGATGACTGATGAGTCTAAACTTAAAGGTAAACTTGATCCTAAAAAAGTTAAGGGAAATATTGAGTTTAAACATGTTAAGTTTGGATATGATGATGATAAGTTAATAATTAAGGATTTTAGTGCTAAAGTTAAACCAGGAGAGAAAATTGCAATTGTTGGACCTACTGGTGCTGGTAAGACAACTATGGTTAATTTACTTGAAAAGTTTTATGAAATTAACGATGGTGATATTACTATTGATGGAGTTAGCATTAAGGATTTAAAGAGAGAAAATATTCATGATTTATTTATTATGATATTACAGGATACCTGGTTATTTAATGGAAGTATTCGTGATAATATTAAATATAATAATAAAGCCAGTGATGAAGAAATTTGGAAAGCATTAAAAGTTGTTGGTGCTGAGCATTATGTTAAGAGTCTTCCAAAAGGCTTGGATTATGAAGTGGGAGATAGTGAAAATATATCTGCTGGACAAAGACAGCTTCTTACAATTGCTAGAGGTATGATTAAGAATGCACCATTTTTAATTCTTGATGAAGCTACTAGTAATGTTGATACAAGAACAGAAGAACTTGTTCAAAAAGCTATGGATAAACTTACTAAGGGAAGAACTTCATTTATAATTGCTCATAGATTATCTACTATTAGAAATGCTGATTTAATATTAGTTATGAAAGATGGTAATATTATTGAGCAAGGTAATCATGATGAACTATTAAAGAAAAATGGTTTCTATGCTGATTTATATAATTCACAATTTAGTGATGTTAGTGAAAAGGATTAAGAAATTAATCCTTTTTTGATGTTTAGTTGACAGTTTTAACGTTTATTAATTTGACGATAAAAATTCGACGTGTTAGAATATTTTTTGCTTGTTTAAAGGGAGATGGCTTAGAATGAAGAAAAATATTGAGAAATTAAATACTGAGTTAGATGCTAATAATAAAGTTATAGACAGAGTTGGAATGAAGTTATCAGAAAGGGAAATTCCTTTAAGTGAACTTGGTAGTTTGAGCATAGAATTAAATAAGGCATCTAGTGAAAATAGAGAAATTAATGATGAAATTAACAAATATTCTAAATGTAAAAACGTGTATAAAACTAATGATGAATTAGATAAGAATGAAAAAGCAAATGCAAAAAGATTTATTGCTGGAATTATTTTGTCGATTATAATATTTGTGATGTGTCTTGTAAATAGACCACTTGCTGTTTTACTATTTTTTGTTGATTTAGGGCTATTGGGTAAGAATTTGCTTGATACTGATTATAAAAGTTTGCAGAAAATGAAAGCAAGAACTTATAATCAAAAGACAAGAATTGCAAGATTTAAAAAAGATATTGGAATTAAAACACAACTAAGTAAAAAGAAAATCGATGAAAAAGAATGGTCTGGTACTGGGTTAGAAGCTATTTTTGATAATGCAGTAAAGTGTGTTGAAAGTCTTTTAAGTGGAAAAGATATTGAGATTGAGTCACCATTATTAAGATCAGTAGTATTTGAGCTTCTTAAAGATGATAATTATCCTGATGCGACAATAGAAGAATTAGTTAGTATGAGACGTAAAAAGATGGGTGAAGCACCTGTATTAAAAAAGGATAAAAATTAGTAGTTAATAGTTTGACATATACAAACAATTGTGTTATTATAATTGGCACTTAATTGGGGGATATATGAAAAAGAAAAAGACTACAACTATAACGCTTGGAACACTTGAGAAATGTAGCGATGATATTGACTCGGTTCTCGATGAAGCGTTAGATAATTTGTTTTCAGGAAAGAAACTTAGTAGAGATGAATTGTTAGAACTTAATTGTAAGTTAAGTCTTTTACAAGATACAATCGTTGATTTATCTTGTATTGTTGATGATATCAATGTTGGTGAGACAAAATCTTTTGATGGAAGTAAAAAACTATTTAGGATAGCTACAATATGTAATATTATATTATTACTTAGTGGAGCAGCTTTACCAGCCTTTGCTATTGAGTATTTACAGTATCGTTTGTATGCTAGAGCTAGAAAAGAAGCTGCTGATATTTTGGTTTATATAGGTGAGATAGGTAAACGCGGAAAAGATCAGGTTTCTAGACTTTTAAATTATTTAGATGTTACTAATATAAGAATCAAAAAAAGTTTTGATGTACAAGAAGAATTAGAACAAGATGAAAGTAGAAATCAAAAATTCGATATGGCACTAGATTCTGTCAATGCTCTTTTAAAGGGTTATGAGATGGAAGAGAGCGATGAAGAGGTAAGAACTATGGTAATGCAGATTCTTAAAGATGGAAATGCTGAGGGTAATACGATAGATGAACTTGCTGCTAGTATGAGAGATAAACTTAGTAAAAATAAAGGTGGAGTTTCACTTAAAATTAGAAGAGGCGAAAATGGTAAATAAAAATATTACTAAACTAAATAAAAGATTACTTTCTAATGAAGCATCATTAGAAGATGTTAGTGAGAAACTAGAAATAGAAGAAAGCTCATCTGGTCTTGCAGAAATTTCTTGTGAATTAAATAAAATTATGCGATCAGTAAATTCTGTTTATGATGATGCACAAGAAGCAGAGGAAAATTTAAAAAAGAAGAGTAATAAAAAATTAGTTTTATATGGATTTGTTTCTGGACTTGCTTTAATAAGTTTTATGTCAAATGTATTAATTGGGCTTCTTCTTCTTGCTCTTGATATGCTAATGGTTGCTCATGATCTTAATTCGAGTGAATACTATGATTTGCGTGATATTTTAAATCAGGCTTGCGCACAGAGAAAGAGAACTAGTAATTATAAACATGCTGTTATTGATAAGATATCATCTAAAAGTAAGGATATTAGTGATAAAACTAATAGTTCATTTGAGCTAGCGATGCTTTATGATGTAGCACTTAATTTTGTACAGATGTTATTGAATGGAGAAAACCCGGAAATAGATTCTCCACTTCTTGAAGAAGTAATTAAGGAGATATTAAAGGATGAGAATCATCCTGATGCTTCGTTAGAAGAATTAGTTAAAATTAATAAAGCTAAAAAAGAGAAAGCTAGAGTTTTAGAAAAAACAAATAATAAAGATTAAAAAATGTATATTTGACAAAAACGAACACTTGTGCTATAATATGTAAACAATGTGGGGGAAATATGAATAAGAAAAGTAAAAAAATTAAGAATTTAGATGTTCTTGATGAGAAAATTAATGAATTAGAAAGTACTCTAAATGATGTAAGTACTGATTTATATGGAGGAAAAGAACTTAGTGAAGAACAGATTTTAGAATTGAAATCTAAACTTAAAGATTCAGAGAGTATATCTGCTTATGTTGATGAAGCTGTTACTTTAAATTTAAAATCTGAAAGAGAATTTGCTAAAAAGACTAAATTTGTTTTAGGAACTGCAATTTCTGTTGATGTGCTTTTAGCATTAACTGGAGCTATTATTCCAGCTGGTCTTGCTGCACTTGTTCAGGTTATGTTAGCAGGTACTGTTAAGAAAAATTCACAGGAAATAGTTGAACATTTAAAACAGGTAAGTACTAGAAGTTCTGTTGCTGGTCAAAGATTAAGTAATTATCAAACTTCTGCTAATGTAAAAATGAAAAAATTGAATAAAGATTTTAGTGATTTATCAGATACAGATTTAAAAATTGCTAAGTATAGTCTTGCTGAGGATGCTGTACAATCTTTATTACATGGTGCTGAGGTAGGACAACTTGATGCTGATGTTGCTTTATTAGCTAAAGAGATGTTAAAAGACTATGGCGCTGAAGGTGAAACTTTAGAAGATCTTGCAAGTGATTTAAAAACAAAGATTGCTGCTCAAAGAAGTGAAAAAACTGTTTCACATAAATAATTATTTTACGAAAAATGTGTAAAAAAACACATTTTTTTATTTTCTTAAAATTTTGCTATTGCATGTTTTCTGGGTTTATTGTAATATTATGGTAGACAGTGGCATGATGTGGAAGAAAGTGGGGGACTTTATATGCTAATGGGAGAGTTTCATCATAATATTGATGATAAGGGCAGACTTATTATTCCTAGTAAGTTTCGTTATGAATTAGGTGAAAAGTTTGTTATTACTCGTGGACTTGAGAATTGTTTATTTGTCTATTCTTTAGAAGAGTGGTCAAAGATTGTTTCTCGTTTAAAGTCATTACCATTTACTAATAAGGATGCTAGAAATTTTACCCGTTTCTTCTTATCTGGTGCTGTAGAATGCGAGTTCGACCGTCAGGGCCGAATAAACATTACCTCCCCACTCGTTCGTTACGCCGGTTTAACTAAAGAATGTGTTATAATCGGCGCTAATGACCGATTAGAAATTTGGTCTAGTGAGGCTTGGGAGAAGTTTTTCACTGATAACGAGATAGCAGTTGCTGATATGGCAGAAAACTTATTTAAGGCGGATGGTTATGAAACATTATAGTGTACTTAAAAATGAGCTTATAGATGGATTAAACATTAAGTCTGATGGAGTTTATGTTGATGCTACTCTTGGTTATGCTGGCGATTCTAAAGAAATCTTGAAGAGAATAAAAAGGGGCTTTCTTTTCGCCTTTGATCAAGATACAGATGCAATAAATTATAGCACTAAAGAGTTATCTTTGATTGGTGATAATTTTAAGATATTTTATAGTAATTTTAAAGACTTGAAAGAACATCTTTTGAGTGAAGATGTTACTGGCGTTGATGGATTTGTTTTTGATTTAGGGTTATCTAGTCCTCAGATTGATGAAAAAGAGCGCGGCTTTTCGTTTATGAGTGATGCACAGTTAGATATGCGCATGGATAAGAATGGTAAGCTTACTGCTAAAGATGTAGTTAATAACTATTCACTAGATGAATTAACTCATATTTTTAGAGAATATGGTGAAGAAGATTTTTCTAGACCAATTGCTAAAAATATTGTTAGTAAAAGGGAGAAAAAACAAATTGAAACAACAATGGAGTTAGTTAAGATTATTGAGGAGAGTGTTCCGAAAAAATATTTTGTGACTAAACATCCAGAAAGACAAATATTTCAAGCAATAAGAATTGAAGTTAATGATGAGCTTAATATTTTAGAATCTAGTTTGAAAGATGCAGTTAGCTTATTAAATAAAGGTGGCAGAATATGCGTAATAACATTTCATTCATTAGAGGATAGAATAGTTAAGCAAACATTTAAAAATTTAAGTGAGATTTCACCACTTGTTAAGGGATTACCTGTAATACCTGATGAGTATAAACCACTTATTAAATTAATAAATAAAAAGCCAATTCTTCCTAGTGAAGAAGAACTTTTAGAAAATAGTAGATCGAGAAGTGCTAAATTAAGAATAATAGAGAGGTTATAATGAAAAAGACAAGAAAAAAAGTAAAATTATGTGGTGTTGATAGATTTATGATAATGGTAATAGCTTTACTTATTGTATTTACACCAGTTTTAGTTGTTTATTCTAAGAGTACTTTGTCTGAAAGTAATATAGAGCTTGAGAGAATCAAGAGAAAAGTAGAGAAACAGGAAAGTATTAATGAGAGTGTCGCAATGAAGATTAATGAACTTGCTAGCCTTTCTAATATTCAGGACGTTGCAAAAGAGCATGGATTAGATTATAATAACGATAATATAATTGTAGTTAAATAGGTTGTGGTAATCATGGTTAAAGGTAATAGTAATAGATGGTTTCAAGTTGTGTCTTTAATTGTGGTTATCCTTTTATTTGCCTTAATAATAGGTAAACTTTTTTATGTGGCAGTTAGTCCAACAGTTGATGGAGTTGATTTAAAAAAGTTTGCGTTATCTAGGACCACAGCAACGAAAACTATTACTGCAAATCGTGGTACAATTTATGATAATATGGGTGAGGTATTAGCTCAGGATGTTAGAAGTTATACAGTTATTGCTTATTTAGATTCTAGTAGAACTACTGATGAAAGTAAACCTTATCATGTTGTTGATAAAGAAAAGACAGCTGAACTTTTAAGCCCACTTATTAATATGACTAAGGAGAGTATTTTAGCTTTGCTTAATAGGAAGGCTTATCAAGTAGAGTTAGGTCCTGGTGGTAGAGGAATTACTGAACTTGTTAAACAGGAGATTGAGGCTTTAGATTTACCTGGTATTGATTTTATTAAAAGTAGTAAAAGAGATTATCCTTATGGAGATTTTGCTTCTTATATTATCGGTTATGCTAAAAAGAATGATAATGAT
>JAUNFK010000032.1 GCA_030525085.1 bacterium | reverse complement strand
CAAGTAATAAAGCCACCATCTAATCCAGCATCATATAAAGCTCTAACCTGATCTTCTATCTTACTAGCACCATAAATAACAGTAGGTTTCCAATAAGGTGTATCATAAGCTGTTATCCATGTTCTTGCAATAGCCGGTGTAGGAATTTCCTCTTGTCTAGCAGCAGCCCCTTTAGCCCAATTATATACTGTTTGATAAGCGTTTGTCCAAGTATCAACACTTCTACCAAAATGATCCGTATAAGGCATAGAACTAATAGCATCAACAATATTAGAAATTGCAGGCCAATACTGACCATAAGCCGTTACATATTCTCCAGAACATTCACCAAAGACATCAACTGATAAATAAGCTCCAACTTTATGAATTTGATCTGTTGCATAAAATAAAAAGTTTTGTACAGCCTCAGCCTTCTCTTCATCATATTTATTTTTAAAATCACTATTACCCTTTATCGACATATTATAAGCATCTTCAGGAAATCTTACATAGTCAAATTGAATTTCATTAAAGCCCATTTCCTTTACTGCTTCTTTAGCTAGTTCAACATTATAATACCAAGCTCCTCTACTATAAGCCGATGGCCATAATCTACTTGAAGCTGTAGAACTAATACAATCATCAGGATGATCTTTACCATAATGAACATCATTAAATACAACAATTCTACCAATAGCATAAATACCAGCATCTTTAATTTTATCAATAGCCGACTTATAACTACTATTATCGTTAATAGCGGTTCCATATGCAGTAGGAGATATCTCTTTAGCAACATTAGAAGAATAAGCAAGAGCTCCATCTTTAATATCCACTACTATAGCATTAACACCATTTTCCCTAGCAATTTTTAAATAACTATCAATAGATCCAATTGTACCAGCATTCAAATACATTGTTTTAGCCTTTTTAAGTAATTTATTATCTTCAAACTCAACTCTTTCATAAGGATAATAATCTAAAGTAGAAGCTTTACCACCATATAATTCTCTTCCCTTAAACTTCCTATCTTTATGAATATCATAAACACCATTCTCATTATAAACACTGTCAGCAGCTTCCTTATCATTAACTAAATATTTACTATATACATAACCTTCATTATCATCATATTTAATCTTATACATATTAACATTACCATCATCTAATAACTTATCATAACCAGTAATATCAAGTTTATTTCCCTTCTTAATAAAAGAAGCAATCTTTGAATCAGTTTCATTTTCATACACTGTAACTGAAGTTCTAACATATCTTTCCTTTTCTAAAACAACATCTTTAATATTTTTAACTAGTTGTTTAGCATTAACATAATATTCTTTGTTATCACTTTCTATAAGTAAATATTCATTATCATCTTTAGTAGTCTTCTTACCAGAATAAATAACTTTCTTACCACGAACAAGTTCATCACTCTCTTTAAGATTATTATCTTCATCCATAACATAAGTAACAACTTTATTATTGTCCGCTGCTAAATACATTGAACTTTTACTAATAGAAATACTCTTTCCCTTACTAACAAAAAATATAATAATTCCAATTATTAAAATAAGAATAATAACAAAAGCCAAAACCCTCCCTATTTTAATCT